>JASLFS010000007.1 GCA_030150505.1 Vitreoscilla sp.
ATGCCAAGTACATTTATAAAATCCGAAATTTTGTGCGTTATAGTGAAATAGCATCCCGTGGAATGTTGATGTTTGGGGGGTGGATTCCACCAGTTTGGGTCATTGGCACAGGGTTGTTGGGTATTTCCAAGATCGTTGAAAACATGGAACTTGGACATAATGTCATGCACGGACAATTCGACTGGTTAAATGATCCAAGTTTGAATGGGGCAAACTATGACTGGGATACCATGGCAACAGGTGATGATTGGAAATATACCCATAATTATGTGCATCATACCTATACCAATATTGTCGGGAAAGACCATGATGTTGGCTATGGGTTACTCCGAGTCAGTGAGTCACAAAAGTGGGAACCGCGCTTTTTATTCAATATCCCATTGGCGATTCAATTGATGGTATTTTTTGAATGGTATGTCGGTGTACAGAATCTGCATTTAGAAGATGCTTTGGTTTACAAAACCAAAACGTGGAAACAAGTTTGGGCAGATGCTACAAAATTTCGTAAAAAAGCGCGCCGTCAGATTTTAAAAGATTACGTGTTTTTTCCATTGATCGCAGGACCAAATGCTTTACCTGTTTTGGCAGGGAATGCGATTGCCAATGTGATTCGTAGCCTATGGTCTTCAGCAGTGATCTTCAATGGTCATTTCACTGAGGATGCCGAAACCTTTGAAGCGGATAATGTTGAAAATGAAACACGTGCAGAATGGTATTTACGCCAGATTCGTGGTTCGAGCAATTTTACCGGAACCGATTGGTTGCATATTTTAAGTGGTAATTTAAGTCATCAGATTGAACATCATCTATTTCCAGATATGCCTGCGAACCGTTATGCGGAAGTTGCTCCTAAAATTAAGGCGTTATGTGCAGAATATGACATCAATTATAATGAAGCGAATTTCTTTAAACAGTTTGGTAGTGTGTGGGTACGTTTAGCGAAATGTTCTTTACCTAATCACTGGACCATAAGCATTACTCAATCAGTGCAGAAAGTGAAAGGGATTTTTGCTTAGATTTTATTTTACAAAGCCCTTTTGTGGTGGCGAAAGTCTGAAAGAACCTTGTGGAGAGCGGCAAGGTTCTTTTGTTTAAAATATAAAAACTCAACTTTAAATTTCAGCTTTGGGTCCAATCATGATTGATCTTTTTTAATCAGCATCCTTGGTGATTTCCCCGACATTCTTTTAAAAAAGGAGATAAAGGCACTCTCACAGGAAAAACCTAAGTGATGGCTGATCACGGATATTTTTTCATTTTTAGATAATAATTCTATCGCTTTCAGAAAACGCCATTGTTGTCGCCATTGCTGATAATTCAAACCTGTTTCGCGTAAAAAAATTCTGCCAATGGTTTTTTCACTGAGTCCAACCAGATCTGCAAATACATTTAAATGCGGTAATAGCTCAGTACCTAAAAATTTTCTTAATCGACGATCAGTTGGAAATTGTAGAATAACCGATACTGATGGTGAAGTTTCAATTTCATTCAATCCAACATTAAATAAATCCAAAAAAGGTCGTTTGCTCCAGTCCGTATCAAAATCAGCGAAAGCGATTCTCTCCAATATTTCTTTTAATAAAGGACTAACTTGCAAGACTTTGACTTCTTTAGGAAGTGCTGGGTATTGAACGGTATTAATATATACCGAGCGATAGCCAGTCACTTGGCTCATTTCAGCACGATGAGTTGTGTCTGGTGGAATCCATGCGATATGTGCAGGGGGCAGGATACATAGCTGACCAGATAAGGTAATTCTAATACTGCCACTGTTGGTAAATAGCAGTTGTCCCATTTTGTGGGCATGTTCTCCCGAATCATGTCGAGCAATTTCCGAAGCAATACCGATCACATTTAAGCCGAGTTGATCTGGATTAAAATCAGCATCCGCTGCTAACCATGCCATTGTTTGTCCGATTTTATAAATAATATGTCTTTTATGATTATATCTCTCAAAATTTGATTTTGTTATTTTTCTCGATGGTTCAATTAAACGTATTCAAAAGAAAATGTTAAAGAAATCTATATTTTATTTACTGGCTGTTTTGATGATGTTTCCCCAAGTTGTTGAGACGATCTACAGCCCAGCACTGCCTCATATTGCACATGGATTCCATATAAGTTCTGAAAAGGCGAGTCAAACGATCTCTTTATATTTCATTGCCTTTGCGCTGGGTATCGTCTTTTGGGGGCAGATGTGTGACATTTTAGGGAGACGAAAATCGATATTGGGTGGATTATTGATTTATGCTATTGCCTCGATTGCTGCAATTGTATGTCGTACTTTTGATGATCTAATCATCGCCAGAATGTTCTCGGCATTTGGCGCTGCTGTGGGTTCCATCGGAACACAAACCATTATTCGAGATACTTTCAAAGGCAAGGAGCTGGTCAAGATTTTTTCCATCATTGGTATTCTGCTTGCGCTTAGTCCAGCTCTAGGTATGGTATTTGGCGCATTCATCACAACATGGTGGGGATATCAAGGTGTATTTCTAGGTTTAGCGCTATTTTCAATCCTGCTTATGTGTTGGTGTGTATTTGAGCTACCTGAGACGCTTGTTAAAAACAATAAAAAAGTTCCTATTCTTCATATTTTTATTGCCATGCTTAAAGATAATGAGATTTGGAAAACCGCATTTTTGGTTGCACTTTTTAATATCAATCTTTTTGCTTACTATCAGTTGTCTCCTTTCTATTTTCAAATATTAGAAGCCTCATCATGGGTGTTTGGATTGAGCGGTCTGTGTTTGACCTTAGGCGCCATTCTTGGCGCATTACTGAATAAATCTTTGCTTAATAAAAACGTAAATCCCCATACTTTGGTGTCCATTGCGGCATTGATTGCGATTTTGGGGAGTGTTTTGATCTGTATCACTCTAGCCATCAAGAGTTGGTTATTTATTTTTCCTGTACTGTTGATCATGGTTGCATATGGGCTTGCCATCCCTAATCTTCTTGCGACAGCACTTAAACACTATGCCGAATGTTTAGGTACAGCAGGCGCACTGTTGGGCTTGATGTATTATTTATTATTAGGTGGGGGATTAGTTTTGGTTGGTTGGGGACAAAATTTGGCAGCAGTATTATTGATTTGTAGTGTGGCGACTTTATGCATAAATTTATTTCGGCATCGTGATGGATGAAAACTTTCACATTGATCCAATTATTTTTAAGATGATGCTCCGTCGCATGCAAGTGGTTTGGACCAATCTGTCAGTCAGCGACGTATACTCAGCAATTTCAAAAACCACCATCTTGTAACAAAACCAACACTAGAGTATCTGTTATACTTAGCCGCATTATTTCTGAATCCAATAAGGACACACTATGCGTATCGACCAACGTGCATTAGATCAATTACGTGAAGTTAAAATTACTCGTAACTACACACGTTATGCGGAAGGTTCTGTATTGGTTGAATTTGGTCATACAAAAGTGCTATGTACTGCAAGTATTGACAATTCAGTACCTCGTTTCTTAAAAGGACAAGGACAAGGTTGGGTAACTGCTGAATATGGTATGTTGCCACGTTCTACC
>JASLFS010000025.1 GCA_030150505.1 Vitreoscilla sp.
GAATCAAAAGATTGTCTTGCCCTTTATAGTTATTTTGACGAATAGATGACAAGGTTTGAGCATCGGTAATGCCTTTGGCCAATAAATACGGATGATTGGGATTGACTGGCTCACCTTTCGACCAAATAAACTTGGCCAAGTCCTTGGCTCGGGCTTGATCTTCAGCCACTTTTTTGGCATCTTGCGCTGCTCGTTCCTTAGCGGCAGCGGCTCGTTTGGCTTGCTCTTCAGGACTGGGTTGTTGAAATTGATGTTGCTTGGGGTCATATCCACCTTTTATCGCTTCATAAAATAATGAATTGATGCGAACACGGCCAGCCTTGATGCTTCGATTCCACATATATTGTGCATTCTTGGCATTATAATTTTCGGCTTGTTGCGACCAGCTATCCCATAACTCAAAACCCTCGTCACCTAACTCATCTTTGATTGCTCCACCCACACGAATCCAAGTATCCCTGTCATGTGGGTCAATGTAATTGAGCGCTGTCCGAATCTTATCGTAATCACTCATGTGTATTCCTTTCAGGCATAAAAAAACCGCCATATGGCGGATGCTTTTAAAACGATTACTTATCTTGACAACACATTCTAATTAAATTTCAAAGCAATACATTCCCCATTGCATAAAATGCTTTTGGGGTTATATTTTTCGATAAATTGCAATATAAAATAAAACATATCAACCCCATCAAGCATATCTATTTCAACACAACCAATATGTAAATCAGAAGCAATATCTTCCTCAATAGGTACATTCGTATTACACCCAAAAGAAATAATAATGCTACTGCTTTTATCTTTATTCCAAATATCAATGGCACAATACTGAGAATTCAAAGACGCTCTATACATACTAATATCAATTCCATCAATTGACCGATTAAAATATGCATCTATTGCACATTTGAGCGTATTTAATAATTTCATTGCCTCACTTGATCCAACCAGTGGATTTGAAATATATTTATCATAAAAATGTTTATTTAACATGCATTTTACTCCTATTAATTTCATATTATTTGCGATTAATCTTTCAAATAAATACTTGATTTAAATTTATCCACATTTAAATCAAGCTGCCTGTAACAGCAGCTTCTTAATCGTTGGCATAGTGTCAAACTCGTGGTTAATACTGGCTTGCTTATTCAAAGCAGCAATGTACTCAGGAGAACTGTCAGGTCGTATTAAACTACTCATCACTGATTCGAATAATTCTTGTGCATTACAGGTGTCTCCCAAATCCGTGTAATCCAAATGCTCTGGCTTAATCTTCTGTGCCACTGCCGTCACCTGTTTCACTGTTTTATGAACGTTAACCACCAAATCAGGCACATCTGGTACTGCCATCCCAAATTTGCCAGCAAAATAAGGATCTTGGTAATAGATGATTTTTTGCGTATAAATGGGGCGACTGCTGTTTTTACTAATCACACAATCTCCCCATGGCATCATTTTTAATTCATCAGGCAGCATGACTGCTCGTCTTTGGTCACTGTCACTGTGACTACGGCCACCACCTTTGCCTTGCGAGCGAGAAGTCGAACGGGCTTTAAACGTTTCATAACCAATCAACTTGCTGTACTCCTCTGCATCATCTTGGTCACGAGGTGGGTAAACAATCTGTACTGCAAAGTTAGTAAAAAATGTTCGTGTTCCCTCTTTGGTATACAACCGAGTGACCTGTGCTGGGCTTTGAAAAATCAGCAAGAAACGCAAACCATAACCCGCCACATACGCCACACCCGATTCAATAATGGGCACTTGCCCCAATGCCGTGAATTCATCCATCAACAACAAGCATTGGTATTTCAAGGCAGGATTGTTTTCAGGCAAACCTTGCTTCACAGTTTCATTCACCACTTGTGAAAAGAATAAATTGGTTAATCTGGCAAACGTTCCTGTTTCATTGGGTGCAATGCCTAAATAAATGGTCATGCGCTGTTGGCGCAAATCAGTCAGGTAAAAATCATCGGCACTGGTGGCCGCTTCCACCACTGGATCTAAGAAGATGGTTAATGGCGCAGCCAGTGTTGCCAAAATATCCGAACCTGTTTTGGCATTGCCATTGGCAAAACCATGTAATAACGTTCGGCACTGGTCACTTAATGCGGTTTCAGCTTGTATGGCACGCATCTCAATTTCTTCTTTAATCCAGTCCTGTAAATTGCGGCCATCACTGGGACTGGTCAAGCGAAACAAATTGGCCAATGTGGTTGTTCCCCTTGGGTCATTGATTCGCTCATGTTCAGTTTCAATCATGTACAACAACAACCCTGTAAACAGTTTTTGTGCTGATTCTGTAAAGAAAGTCGATGAATCACTTGAGCCAGCCGATTTTGCATACAAAATATTGGCAATGTTCAAAGCATCCTTAAAGGTAAACCGTGGGTCACGGCTAACATACGTTAATGGATTCCACCGATGACTCACCAAAGGAGATGATTCATCCTGTTCACCCCTAACCAATTTACCTGATACCGTGTGTAAAGCCGTTTGCGTGGTTTCATGATCTAGCTTTTTTAAGATGCCTGCAGGGTTAAATAAAAAGACTTTCTGCCCATGCTTGGCACGAAAGCCAGCAGTCAAAATAAAGTTCTCATGCTTGGGGTCAAATACCACCATCGAATCACGGTAGTGTAAGCAATTGGGAATCACAATCCCGACACCTTTACCACTTCGGGTGGGTGCCGCTAAAAAAGCAAACTCATTGCCTGACCAACGCAAGAATTGATTCTTATGCTTACCAATCAAAATATCAGGCTCACTAAATTCATCTTTCAATAAATTCTGCTGTTGAATTTCCATGGTATTGGCAAAACGACCATCACCATGCAATAACCTTTTGGGCTTCATCAACGTCGCAGCCAAAATCATCAGACTTGGTGCAACGGTTACCAAGGCCGTTACCAAAAAACTGATGTTCATCGGCATTTGATTGGCTGCTGGCATCTTGTCTTTCAACTGGTACATTTTATAAATCAACGTGAATGATGGCTCTAATGGTGAATTGGACATGGTGACAAAAACAATACTGCCCAAGTACAGGCCACCCACAGCACCAATCACCAGACAAATCGGGATAATAAAAAAAAGCCCGATGATTTTCTTTTTCATGGGGCTTCTCCTACATATAATCGTGTATGCCATGGTTTGGCTGAGGCTCAGTGGGCTTATACCGAATTGCTTGCCACGACTGAATTTGCACATCAAAAGCGGTGCGTTGCTGCCCCGTCTTTTTATCCTGGTACTGTTGGATTTTGGATTTTCCAACCACTTGAATACAATCCCCTTTTTTCATCATCTTAGCAATGTTTAAAGCATGATCCCCATAAGCAGTGGCACTAAACCATGTGGTGTACTCCTGTAATTCACCTCGTTTGTCACGCCAGTTTTCTTTGTATGCAATGGAAAGATTCGAAACGGGTGTGCTATCGGGCAGATAACGCACTTCAGGGTCTTTGCCCAAGTTACCCATGATAATTTGTTGATTAAAAAATGGCATAATGAATTCCTTATTAATTTAAAAATAACTCACCGCTTTGATGTGTAGCAGCACGATGTAATTCAGCATTTTTTCCAGCGTCCATACCAGCTAAATGGTCATTGGCATTAATCACATGATTAGCAATTTTTTTAATATCTCTTGTTTTTGCGACAATCAAAGTCAAACGCTCTTCTTTGTATTGTTTAATCAAATCCTCTTGAGCCTGATCTGGTTGAATAAAGCCACGCAATAAAGAGCAAACAGAATAAACCCAACCATCACAAAATTGGTCAGCTCTATATGTTTTATTCTTGGCAATCTTGACACGATTAAGTTGAGTTTTTATAAAATTCAATCGAGCTTTTTTTAACTGCCGAATCAAAACCTCATAAGCATAAGTACACATTTCTGCATTATTACCCACACCAATGAACTTCATCTGTGATTTAAGACCATAATGTTGACGATGATATGCATCACAATTAAAAACTCGACAACATAGGTGAATTAAATTCCAGTGCCATTGGGGCAATATTTTTGCTGTATTGATGCCATATTCTTTGACATTAGATAACACCAAATCAGTATCCGTAATGTGATACTCATCCATTAAAGCTTTAGCCTGTTTTAATGCAACGGCTGCTTCATTCTCAGTTGCATTTTTATCATTGGCCAATGCCATACACTTTTTAATTTTTTCCAATATTTTTTCAGGTATCATTTTATTATTAACCTATCAATATAATGAGATAACAAATTGAATAACGATCAATCCCTTATTGAAATGCAACAAGAGATTCATGATTTAAAAGAACTGACCAGCTCTTTAACCATGCTATCCATTTTATCGCTGTCGATTGCCACGCAATCCAAAGACATTACGGCTGACCAAAAAGAAAAGATTCGTCTTTTATATGATCGTTTGACCGACAAGCCAGCCTTTGCTAATTTACTCACTGAGCAAGGTCAGCCGTATTGTGATGATTTGGTGTTTATTACTCAGCAGATGGACTTTTCAAAAGATGCTTAAGCGTGGCGATGGTTTGCGTCGCCAGTGTTTGATTAGCTGAAGCCATAGCCCCTTTGG
>JASLFS010000088.1 GCA_030150505.1 Vitreoscilla sp.
GGTCATCTTACTGGTCCTGATGGTCATGTTGAGAGTAATAACGTAACGATCACTGGTAATTCATATGTATCTGGGAATATCTATGGTGGTTATATTTCTAGTCGCACTGGTTATGTTGAGAGTAATAATGTAACGATTACAGATGATTCAGATGTGATTGGGGATATTTATGGTGGCTATAATTATAATGGTAATGCTGAGAGTAATGAGGTAATGGCCACAAACTCAAGAGTATCTGGGAATATTTATGGCGGTTTAAGTAGACCTGGTGAGACTAAGAGTAATAAAGTAACGATTGCAGATAACTCATATGTATTTGGAGATATTTATGGTGGCTATGTTTCTGGTGCAGCTGGTAAGGCTGAAAGTAACAAAGTAACGATTACCGATAATTCAGATGTATCTGGAGATATCTATGGTGGCTATGTTTCTAGTAGAGTAGGTAATACTGAGAATAATAAAGTGACGATTACCGATAATTCGTATGTATTTGGAGATATTTATGGTGGCTATGTTTCTAGTGCAGCTGGTAAGGCTGAAAGTAACAAAGTAACGATTACTGGTAATTCAGATGTATCTAAAAATGTTTATGGTGGCTATAGTGATTCTGGTAGTGCTAAGAGTAACAAAGTAACGATTACTGGTAATTCAGGTGTATCTGGAAATGTTTATGGTGGTTATAGTGATTCTGGTAATGCAGAGAGTAACGAAATAACAATTATTACTGATAACTCAACGGCATATGGAGGTATTTATGGTGGCCTTAGTCATTCTGGTGGTGCTATAGGTAATAAAGTGATGATTGAAGGGATAACCGGAACCGGTGAGGTTATTGGTGGAAAGTCTTATAATGGTATTGCTAGAAATAACGTTGCGATGGTTGCTACTAATTCTACTGTAAATAGCAGTATCTATGGTGGATATGCTTACGAAGGTGTGGCAGAAAATAGTGCCGTTGTTACTGATTCAGTTGTAAGTGGAAGTATCTATGGTGGCCATAGTGGGAATGGTCATGCGACTGAAAATAGCGTAGCTGTTACTGATTCAACTGTAAATGACAGTATCTATGGTGGATATGCTTATGAAGATGCGACAGAAAATAGCGTAGCTGTTACTGATTCAATTATAGATGGAACTATCTATGGTGGCCATAGTGGGAATGGTCATGCGACAGAAAATACAGTTATTATTGCGGGAAATACTTCATTTTCTATTGATTATAGCAATATTTATGGGGGCTGGTCAGGAGATTCGATGCAAAACGTATTCACAGGCAATACGCTTAGTTTTTCAGCAAGACCTATTCAAATTAATGAAATTGGCAATTTTGAGTTCTATGAATTTGCCCTTAATCCTATAGATGCGAATAGTTCTACTGCTCTTATTGAGGCACAAGATATTTCATTAGGCACTACTGAGAAACCATCTGAAATTTCTGTTGTGGGAATTTTATCTGGTGAATTATTAAATGTTGGAGATGAGTTTATATTGATGAATGCCAGTAACGATTTTATTGGTGAAGGTCGTGGCTCTGAAACAAAGGTTGCCCAACAAGGACTTTCCTTTTTGTATGATGTCAGAACCGATGTTGATACAAACGGTAAGCAAGTAACAGCTATTATTTTAAATAGTGAAGATTCAGATATTCAGCCGCCAGTTGAGGTTGATCCGCCAGTTGAGGTTGATCCGCCAGTTGAGGTTGATCCGCCAGTTGAGATTGATCCGCCAGTTGAGGTTGACCCGCCAGCGGTGATTGATCCACCAGGCAATAATAATGCAGCTAGAATTAATCCTCAGCTGAAATCATTATCTGAAGGTCGAATTTCTTCTGCTATGCAGGTAACGCGAGGTGCAGATGCTATTAGTTACGATGCATTTGAGACGATTACTCGTCAGAATGCTCAGAATGGCGTAGGTTCTTTTGCTCAAATGTCTGCAGTACATACGCGTTACAATAGTGGCTCTCACGTTAAAGCTGATGATTATTTAATGGCTTTTGGTGCAAGCTATCAGGATAATAATATTATCGCAGGTGCATTTGTTGAGGGTGGTTTTGGTAATTATGACACTTACAATAGTTTTACCAATGCTGCTAATGTTCATGGTGATGGCGATAATAAATATATAGGTGCGGGTGTTCTGGGTCGCTATACGTTTAATAATGGTGTATATGTGGATGGTTCGGTGCGAGGCGGTAGGGCCAAGAATACTTTTGATACCAATGATCTTTTAAATTATGCTACTTCAGAGAGAGCTGAATATAGTTTGAAATCAAATTATATTAGTGCGCATGCAGGGGTTGGTACTATATTTAATTTCGATGAGACAACGTCTATTGATATGTCTGCTAAATACCTCTTTACGCGAGTTTCTGGTAAAGATGTGACCATAGCAGGTGATCCTATTCAATTTGATGCGATTGAATCTCATCGCGCCCGTGTTGCAGCCACTGTAAATTATATTGCTAGTCCGACACTGACATTGAAAGGTGGATTAGGGTATGAATATGAGTTTGATGGAAAGGCTAAGGCGACCACTCATTATGTTTATGATATTGAAGCACCGAGCGTGAAGGGTGGTACGGGAATGATTAATTTAGGTGCAACTTTAAAACCTAATGAAAAATCGAATTTTTCTTTTGATGTTGGTGTGCATGGTTACGCAGGAAAACGAGAAGGTGGTGGTGCATCGGTTGGACTTAAATATGTATTTTAAGTAATCGATTGTATCTCAATAGTCCTCAAGTAAGCCCCGCTTTTTAAGTGGGGCTTTATTTGTTTTTGTTGTGGATGATGAAAAATTAAATAGAAATGTGCGTATGTGTTATAGCTCAATGCCTAAGTTGATTAATTTGTGAGCAGCGGTGACTAAATCTTGGTTGGGTTTAATGTGTTGTTTGTAGGTAGCGGAAAAATCTAACATTCTTTGAATGGATATTTGCGATTTTTGGATTAATTCAGGTTCTAAATAAATGGCATGATGATGGTGTTGTAAGGTTTGATAAGTATTGCTAAGAGCATTCATTGCCATCCATGGGCAAAAGGCACAAGATTTACAGTTAGCGCCATTGCCTGCTGTAGGCGCAGCAATAAATGATTTATGCGGTGCTTTTTTCTTCATTTTATGCAGAATCCCTTGGTCAGTAGCAACGATAAATTCTGTATCTGGTAATTCTATGGCTGCCTGTAATAATTTACTGGTAGAGCCAACAATATCTGCATGTTGAATAACGTTGCTGGGTGACTCGGGGTGAACCAAAACTTTTGCATGGGGTTTCTGCTGTTTTAATTTAGCCAGTTCTTCCCCTTTGAATTCGTTATGTACTAAGCAAGAGCCTTGCCAGATTAACATATCGGCACCTGTTTGAGCTTGAATATACTGACCTAAATGGCGATCAGGTCCCCAGATGATTTTTTCACCTTTGGCTTTTAAGTAGCTAATAATTTCTAATGCAATGGAAGAGGTAACAACCCAATGGGCACGGGCTTTAACTTCTGCGCTGGTGTTGGCATAAACCACTACAGTTCTATCTGGATGCTCGTCACAGAATTGAGAGAAAGATTCAGCAGGGCAGCCTAAATCTAATGAACAAGTTGCATCAATATCAGGCATTAATATTGTTTTATCTGGACTTAATATTTTTGCTGTTTCTCCCATAAACTTAACGCCTGCAATCAATAATGTTTGAGCAGGATGAGTTTGTCCAAATTTAGCCATTTCTAGAGAATCTCCAACGATTCCACCTGTATTGAGGGCTAGGTCTTGTAATTCTGGTTCAACATAATAATGCGCAACAATCACAGCATTTTGCTGTTGTAACATCTGTTTGATTTTTTGCTGGTAATAATCTTTTTCTTCATGCGATAAGCTTGGTGGAACTTTTGCCCATGCTTGCGGAAGTGGATTATTTTGCTCAAGTGAAAGTGCAGGTTGCCAATTTGGGCGCTCATATTCAAAAGATTTAAATTGTTTAGTTTGCATTTTATGATCAGAAATGATTTTAATGTTATTTATTATGCTCGTAATGAGTATAATAAATCAAGGTATATTTGCTCTTATTGAGTATTAATTGAATTTAATGAGACATAAATTTAAAAAAATATTATGCAGCGGTTATTTCATGTAAAAAGTGAATGGATATGTTTTGATATATGCACAAAATTCAATACAATAAGATATTGAAATGTGAGATTGACCATTTGTTATGACTGTAATTATGCCGACTTCAACGATGGATAGTACTGAAGGCGTTACTGAATTAGTAGCGGTCTTGATTGCTGTAACTGATTTTTCTGCTCGGGTGTTAACCATTGCAGATGGGGAGTTATTGCCTTATGGTCCATTAACACCGATTCATCATTCTTTACAAGCTGGTGCTAGGGCTTGGGTGCTGCAGCAAACCCAACAACCAATGGGTTATATGGAACAGCTGTATACATTTGTGGATGTGAAACGTACGCGTAGTACTGGGCATCCTGTTTTGTATGTTAGCTATTTAGGCTTGGTTAAAGAGGCTGCTGAGGATAGCTTAAAGATAGAGGCTAAATGGCAAGATTGGTATCGCTATTTTCCATGGGAAGATTTTCGACAAGGCCGTCCAGATTGGATTGATACTATTCTTTTACCGAGAATTCAAAATTGGGCGGATTCAGCGCAGTCAGCTTCTATGAGAGAAAACCGCAAGCAACGAATGAATTTATGTTGGGGGCTTGGAGAGCATGAATGGATTGAAGAAAACGCTTTGCTGCGCTATGAATTATTGTATGAAGTAGGACTGATTCCAGAATCTCCTTATTTTGATTCTTCATTATCTGAAAATATTACTGGTAAAGCTATGCGCAATGATCATCGTCGTGTTTTGGCGACGGCAATGATGCGTTTACGAGCTAAAATTCAATACCGACCTGTTATTTTTGAGTTAATGCCGCCAGAATTTACACTGTTTCAATTGCAGCAAAGTATTGAAGCATTAACAGGAATAGAATTGCATAAACAAAACTTTCGTCGATTGATTCATAACCAAAATTTAGTAGAAGCGACAGGTAAATCAATTATTCCTGATCGAGGTCGACCTGCTCAGCTATATCGTTTTAAAGACAATGTTTTGTTGGAAAACTTGCTGTCAGGTTATAAGCTGCCCGCGTTGTCTAATAATTAAATGATTTAATCTGACTATTTACAGTTGTATTTACTCCAATATATACTCTTCATGAGTATATATTGGAGTTGTTATGGATTATCTACCCGAAATCTTATCAAAAAGTATTGTACAGGCAGCCTTGTTAGAGGATTTAGGCAGAAGAGGGGATGTTACTTCTAGCGCCATTATTGATGATGATCGTGATGCTGTTTTGCATATTAAAGCCAGAGAAGCTGGTGTTTTATGTGGCTCATCTTTGGCTAAAATGTCTTTTTTAGCTTTATCTAAAGACATTGAGTTTGAGCAGTATATTGATGATGAAGAAATGTTTTCTCAGGGTGCAATTATTGCAACGGTTACCGGGAATGCTAAAGCATTATTGGCGGCAGAAAGAACAGCGCTTAATTTTCTAACTCATTTAAGCGGAATTGCAACCACAACAAGAGAGATTGCTAATAGTATTGCCCATACTAAAGCAAAGGTAACGTGTACACGAAAAACGATTCCTGGGTTAAGGGCTTTGCAGAAATATGCAGTTCGAGTGGGTGGTGGGCGAAATCACCGCATGGGTTTGGATGATGCCATTTTAATTAAAGATAATCACATTGCTTTATCTGGCGAAAGTTTAATTAATACGGTTAATAAAGCCATTCGCGTTGCTGGGCATTTGATTCCCGTTGAAGTGGAAGTCGATACCTTAGAGCAGTTGGAGCAGGTTTTGCAAAGCTCAGTGTCTTTGGTTTTGTTAGATAACATGCCGCTTACCCAATTACAGAAAGCTGTAGAAATGTGTCAAGGTAGGTGTTTGACAGAAGCATCTGGCGGATTAACGCCCCAAATAGCTATTGAAGTGGCTGAGACAGGGGTCGATTTTTTAGCAATGGGTTACTTGACACATAGCCCACGATATTTAGATATCGGGCTTGATTACATCATCACATAATCTTCATTTATAAAGCATAAAAAGCCATTTTAAATTAGAAAAATGAATTGCTGTTTTCTATAAACAGTATAATTGAGATAAAATACCAGTTAATTGATTTATTAGTTGGTATTTATAAAATGGAAGCAAACACTTCTCGTAAGCGACGTACCCGACGTCCTTCTTTCGCTAAATTGCAGAAAAATCATAGCCATAAAGCTTGTTTAGCATTCTTTGAATCTCATGATCAAGCAAAAAGATATGCTTTATCGACTGAATCTAAATCGATCATGAATGCTGCTCATGAGTGTTCTGACGATTTAGATCAAATTCAAATGGCTTTGTCAGCCTTGGATATTTATCCTTTAGAAATAGAAGCCTTAATTCTTTTAGCTACTGTCGGAAATTATACCAAAGAAGAGGCGTTATGCTTGATTAACCTTGGTCTTGCTGCAGCAGAAATTGATTGCCATGTTTATTTTCAAAATAATGTTGGTTGTTTTGGTGATATTCATGAAGTCGCGCCGTATATGCAGGCTTTGCTGCTACAGGCGAAAACTCTGCAAGAATTGGATGATGAGGATGCTGCGATTGCAACTTACTCTCGTCTTTTGGAGTTGGATAAGAACGATAAAATTGGTGCTCGTTTTGAATTACTACCATTGTTAGAAAAGAATAATGATTTACAAAAAGTACAAGCAATCAGGCATCAATTTGAAAACCAACAAGTAGAATCTGGTGATGGTGACGCTCATTTCGTTGATCAAATTGGTGTTTGGAATGGGCGTGAACGAGCTGAGTATAAAGCAATTGAAGAGAGGCTCGCACAATACAGTGATGCGGATACTGGTATTTTAAGTGTTAGTGGTTTGGATGGTTTTTTTACTGCTTTGGTTTCCAGTCCAAGCGTGTTGCCTGGTGCTCAGTGGATGCCTTTGATTTTTGCAGATGGTAGTAAAGGACCGGTATGGGATAGTACTGATGAGTTTATGGCATTTTTCAGTCAAATTACCAGTGTATTAGATCGAGTTGCAGATACATTTCAAGACAATCCGACAGAGTACTATCCATTGCTACGCCAAAATTTGGCATGTGACAATCCTACTGCACAGTCAGTGCAGGAGTGGTGCAAAGGCTATCTGAAGGTCGCTAGCTTATGGAGTGTAAATAATGAGCAAGAGCAGCTATTAACTAGCTTATCTGTTATCCAAAAGTATGCAGATCCTCAATCTTTATCAGCGCTAGCTGGTTTGGATAAAGATAACCAACAACAAGTGTATCAGAATATTTGCTCAGCTAGTTTGGGGGTTTATCGTTACTTTGAGCCGCAAAGAAATGTTGAGATTGAAGAGATTGAGAAATCTAAAATGCCTATTCGTAAAGAAGTTACTGTGGGGCGTAATGAGCCATGCCCATGTGGTAGTGGTAAGAAATATAAACGTTGTTGTTTGAATTAATATTTTAGAATCATCCCCAATGAGCTTTAGCTGGTGCTAAGGCTCATTTTTTGTGCAATGAAGTATTAATCAGCATCATCAGAATGTATTTTTTCTAATTAACTAATTTTCATTCAATATCAATGAATGATTAGATAGTCGTTTTATTTGATTGGCCGGGGTTATTATTCTAAATAGCTTAATTAACCGTATATTTGTATTTAATTTATTAAATTTTATTATCTATTTATTAAATTTATATTTCTATTTGAAAAGCAACGTAAAGGGTATTTAAAAAGGGAAGAGGCTTCTTTAGTATTGTTTTTGCTTTTAAACCAAATAGGAAAGATTGATGAGAAAAAATTTATTATTACTTACAACGGCATTGATTGGTAGTTATGCGATGGCTCAAGGTGTAGATGATAAAGTGAATGAGGATGGTGCAGTTGCCAAACCAGCGATAGTGAGAGAGCAGCCTAAGAAGGTTGATCATCCAATGATGGATAAGGAAAAGCAAGGTTCAATGATAATAAATGGTTCAGATGAGCTTGAAGAAGCAGAAGTACCTTTGGATGGCGATCAACAGGCAAGTAGTGAAGAGATGAAAATTTAAGTATTTTTTAGTGACTAATTGATAAGAGATAGCTATAACCACCTTGATTGGGTGGTTTTTTTAATTTATTTTATTGTAGATACAAAAAAAGCCTCACTTTATGTGGGGCTTAATCGCTTTATATCTCATCAGTAAAATTAATTGATTTATATATATACTGAATGGTGCGGAAGGAGAGACTCGAACTCTCACACCTTGCGGCGCTGGAACCTAAATCCAGTGCGTCTACCAATTTCGCCACTTCCGCTCTAACATTAATTCGTTTTCGAATTAAGTTTTGAGGATGCTCATTCTACCTGTTTTATTTTTTTTGTAAAGTTGTTTTTTCAAAAAAATACTTTACATTGATTATCTTTTTGAAAATTAAGAAAATTTAATCAAATAAATCATGCTGAGGACTGCCTTGGCTAACAATTGCGCTGGCTTCACTGTCTGTAAAAATAAGTTGTAAACTTTGACCTAACTTTAATTGTGAAGCATCTTTAATGATTTTTCCTTTTTGGTTTTTGATGATGCTATAACCCCTAGACATAACCTCATGCGGGGAAATGGCTTGTAAAATGCTTTGTTGCTTTTGCAAGGACTGTTGTTTTTGTTGCCATAAATAAGTCCAGCGCAAAGTAAGCTGCGTATTTAATGTTTGTAGGGCATCACGTTGTTTTTGTAAATGAGGTTTCTGGTATTTTAGTTGCAATTGTTGCTGTGAAAACTGGGCTTTGGCTTGATGTAGCTTTAAATTAATACAGTTATTCTGTTTTTGAGTGAGGGCAGTTAATTGTAAACGTTGCTGAATAATATGCTCTTGAGGGTGTTTTAATTGTTTACTTAAGTAATCCAGCCTTTGGCTCATGCCAAAATAGCGTTGTTGTAGCGATTGGTGAACTTTAGTGATGGTGTGATTAAGTTGTTTTAATAGTTCTTGTCGACTTGGGCTAGCCATTTCAGCCGCAGCTGTTGGTGTTGGGGCTCTTAAATCTGCAGCAAAATCAGCTAAAGTAAAATCTGTTTCATGGCCAACAGCACTAATGGTCGGAATGGTAGATTCTGCAATAGCACGAACAGTCACTTCTTCATTAAATGACCACAAATCTTCGATACTACCGCCACCACGACCAACAATTAAAATATCAACTTCCTGCCTAGTATTAGCCTGTTTAATAGCAGCAGCAATTTGTTCCGCACTTCCATGGCCTTGTACCATGGTTGGGTAAATGATGATTTCAATATTGCTCATGCGACGCTTTAATGTTGTGACCATATCGCGTAATGCAGCAGCTGCTAGGCTGGTTATAATGCCAATTTTCTGTGGCATGCTAGGCAAAGGTTGTTTATTTTCTGGTGAGAATAAGCCTTCAGCTGATAGTTTTTGTTTTAATGCTTCATATTTTTCAAATAACTTCCCTAAGCCGGCTAAGCGAATTTGTGTCACGGTGATTTGATATTCGCCCCTGGCTTCATAAATGCTGATTTTCCCTGTTAATTCAACATTGTCGCCTTCTTTTAGTGGTGCGCTCAGGCGAACTGCATAACTTTTAAACAAAGCACAGCGAATTTGTGCTTTATCATCTTTCAACGAAAAGTAGTAATGTCCGCTGGCAGCTCGTGTTAAATTGGATACTTCTCCCGTTACCCAAAGATCAATTAAATGTGTTTCTAATAGGTTTTTTGCCAAGGCATTTAGTTGAGAGACGGCTAGTGGAACAGGAGACAAAAAATCAGGCATGGGAATATTAACAATATCGGTTAGAATGGTGGCTTATTATAGTCAGTTTTGTATGGGCTTAGAAGATAGCTTGATAAAGCAATATAAGGGGAATGAGAAAAATGTCTAATCAAAAATCTATTTTACAACAAAAAATAGAATCTCATTGGGTTCAGTCTAAGTTAGGAATGAGTATTTTTCTCTATCCTTTATCTCGATTATTTCAAAGTATTGCTTATTTACGCCGGCAAGCTTATCAAAAGAAAATATTTAAACAAATTAAGCTTCCTGTACCAGTGGTTATTGTGGGAAATATCCATGTTGGCGGCGTTGGTAAAACGCCATTGGTGGTGGCTTTGGTAGAATCGCTAAAGCAGCGAGGGATTCAGGTTGGTGTTGTTAGTCGGGGTTATGGACGAGAGGCAACAGGCATTTTAATGGTGGATAAAAATGGTTCGGCTGCTGACTATGGTGATGAACCTTTAATGATTCATCGAAAAACGGGTGTACCTGTTGCTGTTGGTGCTAATCGAATTAGTGCCGCTAGATTGTTACTGGCCAATCATCCAATTGATATTATTTTAGCTGATGATGGTTTACAGCATTATCAATTGCAAAGAGATTTGGAAATTGTGGCATTCCCTGCTAATGATATGAATAAAAAATTGGATTCTTTGCCTAATGGACCGTTACGTGAGCCATTGGCGAGATTAAACAGTATTGATGCACTGGTTGTAACGGGGATGGCTGAAACGTTGGCACATGCTGTTTTGGTTAAACAATTTAATCTAAACCATGATGTGTTAATTGCGCAATCACACTTAGAAGAGGGACTTTTTTATCAGTTAACGAATACTTCTTTGCAAGTAACTGCTGATTTTTTTCAGGAAAAGAAAATAGCAGCCATGGCTGGTATTGGTAGTCCACAGAAGTTTTTCAGGACATTGTCGAGATTGGGCGTTGATTGTGAAAAGAAAATATCGTTTCCTGATCATTATGAATATAAGCGTGAAGACATGCCCGATGATATGGATATCATCATTGTGACTGAAAAAGATGCAGTAAAAATGACTAATTTTAAGTTAGACAATGTATGGGTACTGCCAGTTAATGCTACAATTGAACCAGATTTAGCGCAGTTTATTATTAGTAAATTAAGCTTGCATTAATTTTTGTCAAAAAGAGATACAGTTATGAAACCAGCTCATTTGGATGTTTTAGTTTGTCCTAGTTGTAAAGGTCCTTTGCGTTTTGAGGCAGAGAATAATGAATTAATTTGTGAGCAAGATTATTTGGCTTATCCTATTAAAGATGGTATTCCGATGATGTTAATTTCTGAAGCTCGCCACTTAACAGAGGATAAAGGATAAGGAATGAGTGAAGACGTTTCATTTATTGTTTTAATTCCTGCGAGATTGGCATCTACCAGATTACCTAATAAAGCTTTGGCTGATATCGCAGGCAAACCGATGGTTATTCGAGTTGCGGAACAAGCTCAAAAAAGTCGTGCAAAACAAGTTATTGTGGCTACGGATAGCCAAGAAGTTATCGACGCTTGTCAAAACCATGGTGTACAGTTTGTGATGACAAGTGCTAAGCATACCAGTGGTACGGAACGTTTGGCCGAAGCTGCAAAATCTTTAAATTTATTAAGTGATGATATTATCGTCAATGTTCAAGGCGATGAGCCTTTGATTGAACCTGAGTTAATTAATCAGGTAGCAGAGCATTTAGCATCTCGCCCAGTGCCAATGGCTACTGCGGCGCATCCTATTTTATCTCAAGAAGAATTTGAAAATCCAAACTGCGTAAAAGTTGTCTTAAATCACGCAGGTGAAGCGATTTATTTTAGTCGTTCGCCCATTCCATATCCCCGTGATCAGCGTTCAGAGCTTCCTAAAAACATGCCAGTTTTAAGGCACATTGGTATTTATGGTTACCGTGCTGGCTTTTTATCGGCTTATAGCCATATGGATATTAGCCCATTGGAGCAAGTGGAAAGTTTAGAGCAGTTACGAGTGTTGTGGCATGACTATAAAATTGGTGTTGAATTAACAGAAAAAGCACCTGAAGCGGGTGTGGATACTGAGGCTGATTTATTGCGCGTACGTGCTTTTTTTGAGAAAAATAACGTTTATTAAACACATTGTATGGAGAAAACATGAAAATATTATTGTTAGGCGCACCAGGCGCAGGTAAAGGTACACAAGCACAGTTTATTAAAGATGCATTTAATATTCCTCAAATTTCAACAGGTGATATGTTACGTGCTGCAGTTAAAGCAGGTACACCATTGGGTTTAGAGGCGAAACAAATCATGGATGCAGGTGGTTTGGTTCGTGATGATATTATTATTGGTTTGGTAAAAGAGCGCATTGCTGAAGCAGATTGCGAAAATGGCTTTTTGTTTGATGGTTTCCCTCGCACATTAGCACAAGCTGAGGCAATGGTTGATGCTGGTGTTAATTTGGATGCTGTTGTTGAAATTGATGTTCCTGATGCTGCAATTGTTGAGCGCATGTCTGGTCGTCGTGTTCATTTGTCTTCTGGCCGTACTTATCATCTTGTTTACAATCCACCTAAAGTGGAAGGAAAAGATGATGTGACTGGTGAAGATTTAATCCAGCGTGAAGATGATCATGAAGAAACAGTTAAAAAACGTTTGGCTATTTATCATGAGCAAACAGAAGTTTTAGTGGGTTTCTATGGTAAATTAAGCTCAGAAAATAGTGGCTTACCAAAATACATTAAAGTTGATGGCACGCAAGCTGTTGATAAAGTAAAAGATGATATCTTAAATACATTAAAATAAAGAGTGATTAAGCTGCCACGTTGTGGCAGCTTTTGGTTTACATGGAAAAAGGGAAGAGCATGAAAAAAATTGCTATTTTGGCCACAGCATTGAGCGCGGCACTTGGATTAAGTGCATGCCAAAGCATGCCACAAGATTTGTCTCCAGACGAAATGGTTCGTTATGGCATGAAAGGCTCATTATTAGTTCATAATCAATATAATTTTGATGGCAAAATGATGTTGAAAGTGAATGAAGCTGCTGTAGAAAAGGCAGTTATTGGCCAAGAGAAAAAAATGGCGGAAGCTGAGGCATACTATGCAGCAGAAGATGATGATACAGAGGAAGCCATTGCTGCTGTAGAGCGTAAGCCATATGAAATCATTGAAACCAGAGAGACTGAATTAGCTTCTGATGATGATGGTGATTTGTATGAAGAATTATCTTATCGTGATTCATATTTGATAAAAGCATTTTCGTATCCAGTAGGTCAGGATTTTGCGAAACAGTCTTATATTGGTTTTAGTGGTGCAGTTGATTTAAGACGTGGCAAAATGGAAATGACTCCAGAGTTAAATATTCAAGCAGCTGGTATGAAAAGTAGCGCAAATATACCATTTGCTATCGATTTAAAAGACATGAATATTACTATTGGCCCAAGCGCAATTGGAGAAATTACGCTTTCAGGTTTAACGCGAGGACATTATGATCAACGCAAGATTTTAAAAGACGCACATAATAAATATTTGCGTGCTAGCTTGCCTGAATCAATGCATAAGAAGTTGTTTGATAAGATTCCAGTTAAATCTTTATTAAGAGCTATTCCTGAAGCACTTGATAGCGGTTATGCTGCAGTAGATAAATCAGCATTTAAGGCTTTGCCAATGGATGATTTTGGTCGTGCAAGTGGAGCCACACATCGCATTCGCTTATTTTTAAGTAGCAAAGAAATTGCACAAATTAATCAAGTATTTTCTGTTGAGTTGGTTAATGAATTAAAACGTTTACAAGGCGAGCAGCTTGATTCTATTACGGATGAAGAATATCAAGTTTTTGTGAGTTATATTAGCGACTTGATTCAGAAAAATGCATTGTTAACAACGAGTCTTTTATCTAGTGGCATGTTTGATTTGCCAACTGTTTATGACGATGTTTATTTGGATCGCCGTGGTAGAGTAGTGGCAATGCAACAGGTTGTTCCTTTGGAAAGTTTGTCTGGTAAAGATGATGCTATTAGCGTGGTGACTCAAGTTAAAATGAATAACTTTGGTCGACCAGCATTTAAGATTAAGCCTAAAGCGGCTCAGATTTATAATGTTAATCCTTTGATTGAAGAGCAATTTACCAGCCATTTGGGTTCAGATGATGATTCTGATGATGCGGATGACATGATTGAATTGGATGCTGCTGCTGTGGTAGCTGAAGATTAATGGTGTTTTGTTATGATTAAAAAAAAGCTGCTTCGGCAGCTTTTTTTGATTGAAAAGACAAAATTAATTGAAAGTTAAATAAGAATCAAAACAAATGTTTTTATATTTCAATATAATAAATATTTTATTGTCTCTAAATAGAGGGTTTGCAATGGAATTAAAGTACTCAAAAAAATATATAGCATTGGTTATTGGTTTAGGATTAAGTGCCGGTCTAGTTGCTTGTTCTGATTCTAATGAAGCGAATGTTGCCCCTGTTGATAATGCACCAGCCAGTGAAGTTGTTGAGGTTGAGGTTGCTTCTGTAGAGGAAGTTGTTGGTAGTGAGGCAGAAGGCAGTGAGCTTGTTGCATCTGAAAGCGTGGGAGCTTTGTCTGAAGAGGATTGTAGTGCGGAATTAAGTTCTGATGATTCAATGCAGTTTAGTACGAAGCAAATTATCGTGCCTGCAGGCTGTCAGCAATTCACCATTAATTTTGCTCACTTGGGAAGCAAGCCAAAAGATTCGATGGGACACAACGTTGTTGTAGCAAAAACATCTGATTTAAATAATGTGATTAATGATGGTGTTGGCGCAGGTGCTGCAAATGATTATGTTAAACCTAATGACGAACGTGTTGTAGCTCATACGAAGTTATTGGGCGGTGGTGAGAAGGACAGTATTGTATTGGATGTTGCAACGTTAAAAGATGATCGTTATTCATATGTATGTACTTATCCAGGTCATGGTGGTGTGATGCGTGGTAAGTTTAAAGTTGAATAAGATATGAATTGATAATAGCAAAAGCCCTCATCAAAAGATGAGGGCTTTTAGTATGAGGTGGCGAGCCAAGCCCTCGGCACTGATTTGTTTTAAAGTGGGCTGCTGGCTTCCGCCCCTGACCCGTTGCTCTAAATAATCATGCGAGGAGACCCGCCATTGAAGATAATCATTATACCAGTATTTTTAAAAAAACCAAGTGGATTTTGCTATTCTTTATGAATAATTAGTGATAAATTTTTCAAAAGAATAGCAAGGCTTTGATTTATAATAAAATACGCTCAATACCACCGTCGTGTGCTTTTTTCACAAATTCATCAAGCCAGTTTTGACCTAATGTGTGTTTAGCCATTTCAATGACAATGTAATCAGCCTCAATATTGGTATCATCACGATAGCGACTCAAACCTTGTAAACAAGCTGGGCATGAGGTGAGGATTTTAACTGGCTCACCTTGTGGTAATAATGCTTTGCCTTTGAGAATTTCTTCTTGTTTTCTGAAGCGAACTTGAGTTGAAATATCTGGGCGCGATACTGCAAAGGTTCCAGATTCACCACAACATCTATCAGATAATGGCACATCTTGCCCCATTAATTCATTAACAACTTTAATCGGTTGAGTTGTTTTAATCGGTGTGTGGCAAGGATCATGATACATATATTGTTGACCTTGAATGCCATCTAGCTTGATGCCTTTTTCTAATAAAAACTCATGGATATCAATAATTCGGCAACCTGGGAAAATTTCCTCAAAACGATAATCGGCTAATTGATCGTAGCAAGTTCCGCAGCTAACAACGACGGTTTTGATGTCCAAATAGTTTAAAGTATTTGAAACGCGGTGAAACAGAACACGGTTTTCTGTTGTAATGGCTTCACCTTTTTCTCTGTCACCACCTGATGTTTGCGGATAGCCACAGCATAGATAGCCTGGTGGCAATACTGTTTGTACTCCAGCATGCCAAAGCATGGCTTGAGTGGCTAAACCAACTTGGCTAAACAAGCGCTCTGAACCACAGCCAGGGAAATAGAATACAGCTTCAGAATCTTCAGGCAGCTGAGGGTTTCTGATGATAGGTACTGTTTTATTGTCTTCTATGTTGAGCAATGCCCGAGCTGTTTTAATGGGTACATCTCGAGGTAAAGGGCGATTAATAAAATGCACCACTTGCTCTTTAATAGCTGGTTTTCCTAAGGTTGTATGTGGCTGAGCTTTTTGTTTGTTCATCAAACCAAAGCTAAATTTCTTGGCCAAATTATAACCCCAGTTTTGAGCTTTAAACCCAAACTGAATAGCACCCATACGTAATGCTTTAATGGTATTCGGATCTTTTGCATTTAAGAATGCCATGCCTAAAGCAACAGTTGGATTGAAGCGTTTTTTGCCTTTTTCACGCAAGAAGTTGCGCATCGCCACTGTTACATCACCAAAGTCGATATTAACAGGACAAGGTTTTTCACAGCGGTGACAAACAGTGCAATGGTCGGCCACATCGTTTAGTTCATTAAAATGTTTTAATGAAATGCCACGGCGTGTTTGCTCTTCATATAGGAAGGCTTCTGTTAATAGACCGACACCTAGGATTTTATTGCGTGGGCTATACAGTAAGTTTGCGCGGGGTACGTGAGTACTGCAAACAGGTTTACATTTACCACAACGCAAGCAATCTTTAATTGAGTTGGTAATCTGACCTAAATCAGATTGCTCCATAATTAATGATTCGAAACCCAATAATTCAAATGAAGGCGTATAGGCTTTTCTTAAATCCCAGCCTGGCATTAGTTTGCCGCGGTTAAATGAGCCTTTAGGGTCAACTCTTGCTTTGTATTCCCAGAAAGGTTTGATTTCTTCTTCGCTTAAAAATTCTAGTTTGGTAATACCAATACCATGCTCGCCTGAAATGACACCATTTAGGTCTTTGGCTAAAGTCATAATTCTATTAACTGAATCATGAGCTGTTTGTAGCATGTCATAATCATCTGAGTTCACAGGAATGTTGGTATGAACGTTGCCATCACCAGCATGCATGTGTAGCGCGACAAAAACACGGCTGCGAACGACTTTTGCATGAATTTCAGCCAGTTTTTTAAGAATTAACGTGTCTGTTTTACCACTAAAAATTTGATTTAATGGGGTAATAACATCTCGTTTAACCGATACGCGTAATTCGAAGTCACGCATGGTTAGGAAACAGCTTTGAGTTGGGTCAGTTGTATTGTTTTCCAATACTTTGGTCGTTGCTCGTGCTAGGTATTCACTTAGTGGCTGATCTAAGTTGTCATGTAGCCATTGCCATTGATTTTTAACTTTTTCAATGTGGGCGATGGCGTGTTCAGCACGCTGTCCTAGTAGTTCTTTGCTAGGTAAGTCAGTACCCATTTTATCAACGGGTAGTTTGTTATTCTGAAGGTAGTTTAAGAGGGCATCACATAATGCAATTTTATTATCCAAAGATAATTCAATATTGATACGTTCAATTCCATCAGAATATTCACCTAAACGTTCTAATGGAATAACCACATCTTCATTAATCTTAAAGGCGTTAGTATGCTTAGCGATGGCAGCTGTACGAGAGCGATCTAGCCAGAAAGTTTTACGGGCTTCTGGTGTAACAGCAATGAAGCCTTCACCTTGACGTGCATTGGCCAGTCTAACAATGTGAGCCGCAGATTCTTGTAAATCATCTTCATGGTCAGAAACAATATCTGCTAACAGAACCATTTTAGGACGACCTTTGCCGGCTGCTTTGGTTGAGTAACCAACAGCACGGACGTAGCGCCAATCCAAGTGTTCTAAACCTGCTAATTGTACAGTTGGATGAGCTAGCAAATAGTCACGGATTTCAACGATTGAAGGTGTTGCTGTAGCTACGGTACCAAAGAACTCTAAACATACAGTACGAGTGTGTTTTGGCATGGTGTGCAAAATAAAAGCAACGCTGGTAATGATGCCATCGGTACCTTCTTTTTGTACGCCAGGAACACCAGAAAGGAATTTATCTGTAACGTCTTTTCCTAGACCAACTTTACGGAATTTGTGTCCAGGAACTTCTAATCGCTCAGTAGAAACGACTTTTTGACCTTTGCTATCCAATGTATGGACGTCAAAAATGGCTGTTTCTTCATCGTGAATTTTGCCAAAGTTGTGGCGAACACGTTCAATTAATAGCCATTCACCTTTTGGATTGACCATTTTCCAGTAAGCCAAGTTGTCTAGTGCTGTGCCCCATAAGACGGCTTTTTTACCGCCAGCATTCATGGCAACGTTGCCACCAACACAAGACGCATCTGCTGATGTTGGATCAACAGCAAAAACCAGTCCCGCTGCATGAGCAGCTTCTTCCACTCGGCGAGTAACAACGCCTGCTCCGCAGTGAATGATTGGGCGCTTGCCTGATAAGCCTGGCATATCAATGTATTCAACTGGTCTAAACTGATCCAGTTTTTCGGTATTGATGACAGCGCTCATGGCATCTAGTGGTACCGCGCCACCTGTGTATCCTGTACCGCCTCCGCGAGGGATAATGGTTAAATCCAGCTCAATGAGGGCTTTAACTAAAGGGGCGATTTCTGCTTCATGGTCAGGGTTAATGACAACAAAAGGGTATTCTACGCGCCAGTCTGTTGCATCGGTAACGTGTGTTACGCGAGCTAGACCGTCAAACATAATATTGTCTTTGTGGGTAATTTTGCTTAGGCGATGAATAATTTCTTTTCGCTTTTGGCGAGTCAACTCGAAGCCGTTATCGAATTTATCGATGGCTTGAGCTGTTTCCAGTATTAATACAGCGACCTCTTGATTGTCATCACGGCGTTTTTGGATTTCTTGAATGCGGTGGCGCATTTCTTTAACCAAAGCTTGTTGACGATGCTTGTGTTCTAACAAGTCATCAATCAGATACGGGTTGCGTTCGACTGCCCAAATATCGCCTAAAACCTCAAATAACATGCGAGCCGATCGCCCTGTTTTACGTTGGCCACGGAGGGATTGTAGAGTGTCCCAAGCGTTAGGGCCTAAAATGCGGGCGACAATCTCTTTATCTGAGTAAGAGGTGTAGTTGTAAGGAATTTCTCGTATTCGTTGCTGTGTGGTCATGTAGTTATCCGTTCACCGTAATTTATCAACAGAGGGTGTGATTAGAGTTATGTCGTGAATGATTATGCTAAAAATGAATCATTCATTAATTAAATATAGTTATATATTGTAGGCTATTTTGCCCATCCCTGCAGCCTTTGATTGTAGATGATAAGCGCAGGGAAGGGGCGAAATTATTAAATAATGTATACAACTGGCAGGGGGTATTAATCTACACTTTTGAAATTTAAATAATAGAGGAGCAAGGGATGCGTTTGGTAAAAAGTTGCGTGATGGCATCTTGATTGGATGGCGAACTTGCCATATTGGCTGCATCTTGCCAATTGAGCCATTGGTAGCGTAAGTGTTCGTTTGGGCTTAATTGAACATGAATGTTTTCAGGAACAAGTAAACTGAACCAGTGTTCTGTATTATAGGTAACCCCTTTTGCATAACGATGGCGCCAATGTTCATAGATTTCGTATTCAATCTGGTGATGCCAATTATCTAGCTGGTATTGGTTTGCGTTAATGCCAGTTTCTTCCAAAACCTCTCTTTGTGCGGTGTTCGCTAAATTTGCATCATCATTTTCAAGGCTCCCTGTAACCGATTGCCAAAAGCCTGGTTTATCTGCGCGTTCTAATAATAAGCATTGCTGTTTTTCATTATAAATAATAACTAAAACAGAAATAGGGGTTTTCGGGTTAAATGCCGTGTTGGTCATGATGATTCTTTTGTATCTGAATAGTGTGTGTTGATGGTTGTTCGCTGTTGTTAATCAAACGAACTTCTCTTTGAGGATAAGGGAATTCAATACCAGCCTCTTTAAATGCTTGCCAAATGTCTAGCAGAATATTAGATGTCAGAACAGCAAAGCCATTTTCAGGATCTTTTACCCAAAAGCTTAGGCTAATATTAATACCATTATCATCAAAATTAGTGATATAAGCAGATGGCGCAGGCAGTTGTTCTATTCGCTCTTGCTGTTGTGCTGCTTCTAATAATATTTCCAATGCTTGAGGAATGTTGGATTGATAGCTTACTTGCAAATTGATAATGCGTAATAGTGATTTAGCGGTATACGATTCGTTAATAATTTGTTGAGAGATAAAGTTTTCATTCGGCACCAAAGCCTCAGCTCCAGAAGAGTCTTTCAATACCACAAAACGAGATGTGAGCTGAGTGACATAGCCCGTGAAATTATTAACAACCAACCTATCTCCTAGGCGGATGGAGCGATCTAAAAGGATAATGAACCCAGAGATATAGTTGCTGGCTACTTTTTGTAGACCAAAACCCAAACCAACACCCAGAGCGCCCCAGAAGACTGAAAATAATGTTAAATCAATGCCAATGGCGGGTAATGTAAATAAAAGCGCTGCTAAAATTAATGTGGTTTTGATGAATTTGGCAGAGACGATTTTTAAACTGGTATCCAGGCGAGTTGCTTTCATTAAACGAGATTCAATAAGGTTCGCAACCCACAATGCTAATACCATCACAATGCTGAGCCAAAATAGCCCTTGTAAAATGGTATAAAGCGTTATTTTAACTTTTCCAATTGGTAAAATAATATTTTGTAATCTTTTGATAACCAATCGATCAATATCGGTAATCCATAAAAAGAAAAATACCCAGATTAAAGTAGATACCAAACGTTCAATATAGCTGGTGAATACCTTCTTTGGTAAGGAAAAACGTAAAATGGCAGTACACAATCGAATAATGATTAGCCAAGAAGCAGCAATGCCAAGCAAGTGAAACCAAACAGGGCGGTTACCTGTTAATCGCCATACATAAACACCAATAATCGATGCGAAAATCATCAGCAATGGCCAGCTGACACGCATGATGAGATGAATCCAAAAATTTCCCCGACTTTCAGAGCCATTGGCTAAGCTTTTTGCGGATAAATAATTAACGTAGCGCCGCCATAAAAAATTAGATAGATACAATGTAGCCATCATCAAAACAATGACAATTGCTAACTCAGTCAAACCCGAGCTGGTGTTGAAGCTACGCTCAATAATTCTATTGGTTAAATCACGTCTAGCAAGGGCTGAAGTAAAAAAATCTGTCAAATTCAAGGATTGGATTTTGGCAGGCAAAGCTTCTAAATGCTCAGGCAGATTCCCAAGGTTAGGCGCAATGGATTCAGATTGTGGCATTGTATTCCCTGACTAGATGCAAAAATTACAGATTAATATTGTAGCCATAACTTGGAATGGTGAGTCAAAAATTTTTATTTTAAAGTTATCAAAGATAATGCGAAAATTATAAGATGATTATTTTTATTGTGCCTATTTTTGAAGTGAATGGTTTGAAAGCAAATAGCCCATTAATAAAAACCCTTAAAATAATGAACACAGAAAGAATTCTGAAGTATCTTCATAAAACATAATTTTTTTGTAGTAATGATTGCATTGGCTCTGAAACTTAATTATACTTGTCGGTTTTCCAACCTTGCCTTTTGTACATACGCATGGCAAAAGGATTGATAAGCCACAAGGAGTGAGCATGCGTCATTACGAGATCGTATTTATCGTTCATCCAGATCAGAGCGAACAAGTTCCTGCAATGGTAGAGCGTTACAAAAACATGGTTACAGAAGCTAGCGGTACTATTCACCGTTTAGAAGACTGGGGCCGTCGTCAATTGGCATACCCAATCGACAAAATTCATAAAGCACATTATGTGTTGATGAACATTGAATGTGAGCCTGCAGTTGTTGAAGAAATCGAAACAGCTTTCCGCTTTAACGATGCCGTTCTACGTCACCTAACAGTGAAAATGAAAAAAGCAGTTTCTGAAGCTTCTCCAATGATGAAAGAAGAGAAAGCTAAAAACTTGCTAGAAGGCGCTAAAGAAGCTACTGCTGAAGTTGAAGCTGAAGCTTAATTGGAAAATACAGTTGCATTAACAGCACTTATTCGACAAGTTTCAGATCTGCGTTATACGCCAGCAGGTTTACCTGTTTTAGAACTAAAACTTGAACATGCTTCAGAGCAGACCGAATGTGGGCAAAATCGCATTGTAAAATGTGAACTTTTTGCCAAGTTAATGGGACAGCAAGCACTAAATTGGCAGAATTCTTTAGAGCAAATGGTTAGAGTACAAGGTTTCCTTGCTTGCCGAAGTTTTAAAAATTCAAATTTAGTGTTACACATTCAACAAATTGAACAATTAAAAGGTTAAACGACATGGCTCGTCATACATTTAAACGTAAAAAATTCTGCCGTTTTTCGGCAGAAGGCATCAAAGAAGTTGATTATAAAGCAACTGATTTGTTAAAAGACTTTATTGCTGAAAATGGCAAAATCATCCCTGCACGTATCACTGGTACTAAAGCAGGTTATCAACGTCAACTTTCTGTTGCAGTGAAACGCGCTCGCTTCTTAGCTTTGTTGCCTTACACTGATCAACATAAGTAATAAGAAGGGATTTTAGACATGCAAATTATTCTTCTTGAAAACGTTGGTGGTTTGGGTAATCTTGGCGATGTAGTAACTGTGAAAAACGGTTTTGCTCGTAACTTCTTGATTCCTCAAGGTAAAGCTCGCCGTGCTACTGAAGCTAACTTGGCTGAATTTGAAGCTCGCCGTGCTGAATTAGAAGCTCGTCAAGCTGAAATTCTAAAAGATGCTCAAGCTCGTCAAGAAAAACTAACTGGTCAAGTTATCACTATTGAACAAAAAGCTGGTGTTGATGGTCGTTTGTTCGGTTCTGTAACTAATGCTGATATCGCTGCTGCGATTGCTTTGGTTGGTATTGAAGCTCCTCGCTCAACAGTACGTTTGCCAAACGGTCCTTTAAAAGCGACTGGCGAATATGAAATTGAAGTAGCTTTGCATCACGATGCAGTTGCTGAAATTAAAGTAGTGGTAGTTCCTGCTGCTTAATTAAGCCATTAAAATTTAAAAGGCTGCCTGAAAGTGATTTCAGGCAGCCTTTTTGTTTTGTCTTATTCTAATATTTGTTACACTTACGTATCTATTGTTATGAAGTGAATGCTATGAAAAAAATCGCTTGTGGATTGGTATTGAGCTTATTATTAGCTGGTTGCGCTACAGAGAAGAAAACTGTTGATGAAGAAGTTATATTGGATGTGAAACCAGCTGATATGATTATTGAAAATCAAGTGATTATTATTCCAGAAGGTGCAACTGGATTATTGGCTCGCTTAGATGTCCAAAAATTTATTCAAGAACAGGTTAGTACAGGTGAATTTTCTCGCCCTGAATTAGAAGTATTTTTTGCGAATGTACAGTACAAGCAAAGCATTATTGATGCCATGAATCGACCAGGCACTTCTCGTCCTTGGTATGAATTTAAGAAAAATAATGTTGGTGGTTCAAGAATCTCTGGTGGTAGCCAATTTTGGAAGAAAAATGTTGCAACATTAGAAGCTGTTGAAGGGCATTATGGCGTTCCAGCTGAGGTTATTGTTGCTATCGTTGGCATTGAAACCAACTACGGTGGTTACATGGGGAATTTCCGCTTAGGCGATTCATTAACCACATTGGCATTTAACTATCCACGCAGAGCAGAATTTTTCCAGCAAGAATTAAGAGAGTTTTTAAAAATTGCGCATGAAGAAAAGCGTGATTTATTAAGCTTTAAAGGCAGTTTTGCTGGCGCAATGGGTATGCCACAATTTATGCCTTCAAGCTATAGAAAATGGGCTGTGGATTTTGATGGGAATGGTCAACGAGATATTTGGAATAGTGTTCCAGATGTTGCTGCTTCTGTTGCCAATTATCTAAAACAACATGGCTGGAAAACAGGCGGTAAGATTATGGTGCCTGTTAATGTGAATCTATCTACAGAACTACAAACATTAATTGATGGAAAAACTGAGTTGAAATATTCAGTTAAACAATTGAAAAAAATGGGCGTAGAACCGCTTGAAGCTGTTGATGATAACGAAAAAGCATTCTTATTTTCATTAGAAGTAGCACCTGGTGAATATGAATATTATCTAGGTTTAAATAACTTCTATAGCATTTGGAAATACAACAATAGCCGTATGTACGTTAGCGCAGTGAAATCTATTGCTGACGGCATTCGTTACGGAGCAAGATAATTTAAATGGCTTATCAAGTTCTTGCCAGAAAATGGCGCCCCAAGAAATTTGCTGACTTAGTTGGGCAAGAGCATGTAGTTCGTGCTTTACAAAATGCCATAGCACAAGGTCGTCTGCACCATGCGTATTTATTAACAGGTACGCGCGGTGTTGGGAAAACCACTATTGCCCGTATTTTGGCAAAAAGCTTAAATTGTGAGGCAGCCGTTGCTGGCGAGCCTTGTGGTATTTGTAGCACTTGTACTCAAATTGACGCTGGTCGGTATGTTGATTTGCTGGAAATTGATGCTGCCTCTAATACAGGCATTGATAATATTCGCGAAGTATTAGAAAACGCACAATATGCACCAACATCAGGTAAATACAAAGTTTATATTATTGATGAAGTTCATATGCTATCGAAAAGTGCTTTTAATGCCATGTTAAAGACATTAGAAGAACCACCTGAACATGTGAAATTTATTTTGGCAACAACCGACCCACATAAAGTGCCCATTACCGTGCTAAGTCGGTGTTTGCAATTTGTATTGCGTAATTTAAATGCTCAACAAGTTAGCAATCATCTTGCACACGTGCTAAAAACAGAACAGATTGAGTATGAAGCTCCAGCATTAAATCTACTTGGACAGGCTGCGCGTGGCTCTATGCGGGATGCATTAAGTTTACTTGACCAAGCCATTGCTCTTAGCCAAGGTACTGTAACTGAAAATGACGTTCGTCAGATGATGGGTGCTGTTGATAAACAATACATTTACAGCATGCTAAGCGCCTTGGCTCAAAATGATGCTAATTCTTTGATTGAACAAGCCAAAGAACTGGCTAATCGAGCCGTGGGATTTGACAATACATTAAGTGAATTAGCAACTGTTTTACAGCAGTTAGCAATGTTGAAACAAGTACCGCAAGCATTAAGTGATCATCCAGATTTTAATGTTCTGACTCAGCTGGCAGCTCAGTTTTCAGGTGAAGAGATTCAACTGGATTACCAATGCTTAATTCATGGAAAAGCAGATTTAAACCTTGCTCCTGATGAGTATTCAGGTTTCTTGATGACATTATTGCGTTTGCTGGCTTTTAAACCCATGGCTGCTAATGCTGTGCCTTTGGATCATCAAATTGCACAAAGCGAATTGACTGATCCACCAGCTACTATCGTAAAGATGGAAACTGCGGGTAGTGAAGTAGAAAAGGCTGTTTCTATTGTTCCAGACGCACCAAAGCCAGCGAATGTTTCTAGCACTGAAGCAGTAGTAGATTCAGAGGAAGCACATGAAGAAACACCACCTTGGATAGAAGAGGCAGAGTCACCAGAGTATTCTAGTAACTTTGCTGAGGCCAGTGAAGTTAATGAGGTAGAAAAAAAAACTCATTTAAATGAGCAAATTCAAGATAGCCATCAGGAGCTTGCCGATCATGCTTCTGTTACGATTGAGCATGATCAATTAGCAAAAATGGATTTGCCAAGTTTAGAAAAAAAACATTGGGTTGAGATTGTTTCTATCATTCGGCATCGTTTAGGAGCAACACAAATGCTGGTTGAGCATGTTGCTTTGGTGGATGTGGATGCAGACAAACAGATGTTGACTTTAGCGCTGGCAAAAGAGGGATCTTTATGGGCAAAGCGTGATAATATTCAAAAATTATCAGATGTTATTTCTGAGGCATATCAACAAACTTGGCAAATTACCACCGAAGATTGGACTGAAGAATGCGGATTTGAAACGCCGCATCAGGTACAATTAAGGATTGCAAGCGAAAATAAAAGTGAAGCAGTGGCTAAGTTAGAGCAAGATGCAACAGCTCAAGCGATTGTTGAAACATTTGGTGGTCAATGGCTGCCTGAATCAATTGAATTAATACCCAAAACCTAAGGAGTTTATTATGTTTGGAAAAGCAGGCATCGCCGGCTTGATGAAACAAGCGCAACAAATGCAAGATAAAATGAAACAAGCACAAGCAGATTTAGCCAATGTAGAAGTTGACGGTGAATCAGGTGCTGGTTTGGTTAAAGTGACAATGACTTGTCATTATGGTGTTAAACGCATTTTAATCGACGATACATTATTGGCTGATGCAGCTGATGATAAAGAAATGTTAGAAGACTTGATTGCTGCTGCGGTAAATGATGCTGTTCGTAAAGCAGAAGCAACATCGCAAGAAACCATGGGTAAATTTACTCAAGGTATGAATTTGCCAGCAGGCATGGGCGATTTCTTCAAATAAAAAAATAAAGCTGCCAAATCTTGGCAGCTTTTACTTGCCGCTACTTTGTCAAAAAAGATAATAACAACATAGAGGATAGTATGTCTGATAACGATATTCTTAAACCCCATCGTGATGCCATTGATCAAATTGATGCCACAGTTTTGGATTTGCTAAACCAAAGAGCAGGGCACGCCCGCACCATTGGCGAATTAAAAGGCGGCGGAGTGGTTTATCGCCCAGAGCGAGAAGCATTGGTATTGCGCCGCATTCAGGATTTAAACAGCTCGTTATCGCATCAAATACTATCTAACGAAGCCGTTGCTCGATTATTTAGAGAAATTATGAGTGAATGTTTAGCTGTTGAAAGACCGCTAACCATTGCTTATTTAGGTCCAGAAGGTACTTTTACACAACTGGCAGCAGTTAAACATTTTGGACATGCTGCTAAAACGCAAGCATGTGGCACCATTGATGAAGCTTTTCGTTTGGTAGAATCCAAGCAAGCTGATTATGTCGTTGCCCCCATTGAAAATTCTACCGAAGGTGCAGTTGGTAGAACATTGGATTTATTGGTTACCTCACCATTAACAGCCTGCGGCGAAGTTGTTTTACGCATTCATCATCATTTATTGCGCCAAACAGACAACAAAGAAGGCATTAAAAAGATATATGCGCATGCTCAAGCCATGGCGCAATGTCATGAATGGTTAAACCACCATTTTGATGATGAAGTAGCAAGAATTTCAGTCGCAAGCAATGCAGAAGCTGCCCGATTGGCAAGCTTAGAAAAAGATGCTGTTGCCATTGCATCACAAGCGGCAGCAGAACGCTATGATTTATGCAAATTAGCGAGCAATATTGAAGATGAACCGAATAATACCACTCGATTTTTGGTATTGGGTTATCAGAAAACCACAGCAACAGGACGAGATAGAACATCATTAATTATCTCTGCTCCCAATAAAGTTGGCACCATGCACAGCTTGTTAAAACCCTTGGCTGATAATGGCGTATCCATGACAAAACTAGAAAGCCGACCATCCAAAATGGGTTTATGGGAATATGTGTTTTTTATCGATATGATGGGGCACCAGCAAGATGAAATGGTGGCTAAAACATTAATTGATTTAGAAGAACGTGCTGCATTTGTTAAATGCATCGGATCTTATCCTATTGCTGTATTGTAAAGAAATGATTGTAGATGATTAAAAAAATAGCCGTATATTGTGGTTCAAATTTAGGCGAAAGCCCTGATTATTTAGCAGCAGCACAGCAGTTAGGTAAAGTATTGGCACAACACCAGATTGAATTGGTTTATGGTGGTGGTGCAATTGGTTTAATGGGCGCAATTGCCGATGCTGTTTTAGCAGCAGGCGGACGTGTTACGGGCGTTATCCCAACATTCCTCATGGATAAAGAAGTCGGGCATTCACATTTAACAGAAATGATTGAAACCCCAGACATGACGACAAGAAAAGCAAAAATGATAGAACTGGCCGATGGTTTTATCGCCATGCCGGGTGGCTTGGGAACTTTTGAAGAATTGTTCGAAGTGATGAGCATGGCGCAATTGCGTTTACATGCCAAACCAATCGGCGTATTAAATGTTAATGGTTTTTATGAGCCACTGAGCCAAATGCTAGATACCGCCATTGATGCTGGTTTTATGCCTGAAAGTAACCGTACTTTGTATTCTATTGAAGAAACAGGAGAAGCATTGATTAACAGCATGTTAAATTATCAACCTGTTCATACCACCAAATGGCAGCAACCTTCATGGCAAGAAAAATAGTCAGATGAAAGATATTTGGCTGTTGGGAATGGGATATTTAGGTCTGCCTTTGGCGCAGCAATTGGCTAAAGAAGGTTTTTCCATTATTGCTAGCAGCCGACAAGCTAGAAAACAGCCTTTCCCATTTGCTTATCAGCCATTGGATATTGGCAAAGTAAAAGACATTTCCAGCGAATTTTCTGCCAAAAATTGGGTGTGTTTATTGCCACCATCTTGTGCAGAGAATTATGTTTCATTTATGAGCCATTATTTGCAAGCTGCCCAGCGTGTCCAAGTACAGCACATTGTATTGGCAAGTAGTATTTCTGTTTATGGTAATGCTAACCGAGATTGTTATCCGGCAACCACGGTACAGCCAGAAAGCAGCAGCGCACATAAGATGGTTGCTGCGGAAAAAATATTATTAGATAGCTCAATTCCCAATATCAGCATTGTTCGTTTAGGTGGATTGTTTTCAGCCGATAGGCATCCAATTGTAAGCTTATCTCGGCGAGGCTTGGTTAGTGAAGCGCAGCAACAAGTCAATATGCTATCCAAACAAGATGCCATTGAGAGCTTAGCGCAAGCTATTTATCAGCCTCAGGGAAAAGTGATTATCAACGCTGTTATGCCCGAACATCCCAGCAAAAGAGCATTTTATCAGCAAGCGGCTGATGAATTAAGTTTGCCCATGCCACAGTTTATTGATGGACAAAATGGTCAAGGTAAACGAGTGCATGCTGGTACTTTTGTTATTGAATCATGAAAGAATACCGATGATTTCAGCTTCCATATTAAATCATTTACTAAAACAAAGCCCAGAGATTCAAGCGGCTTTGGCTCGTTATGCTAATCGTACTTTTACCATGGTGGTTATGGGTATTCCCATGCATTTTATGATTCTTGCCAATGGTTGGGTTGAAACGGTAACCGAGCCAACAGAAGTGACATTAACATTTCAAAACTCTGTTTTTGAAAAAATCATGCAAGGGCAAGAGCCGAGCGTTGGTGATATTCAAGTCAATGGAGAGCATTATTTAGGCATGGCTTTATTGCCACTTTTGGGCGATATTCGTTATTACCTAAACGATGACTTGGCTCGAGTGTTTGGCGATGGTGCGGCAGGAGTATTGATGCAGCAACACCATAAAGCCAAAACAACAGCCATGAGCATGACAAAATCCTTGCAAAATCAAATTCAAGAATATGCCCAAGAAGACAGGGCGCTGCTGGTTAATCAACAGCAATATAACAAACATAAACAAGCCATGCGTCAGCTGCGTGATGATATTGCCCGTTTAGAAGCCAGAATTCATTCACTGACCCAAAGATAGTTTTATTTAGGATTGCCCTTCTCATGATACAGTGGCCTAGCCGTTTTTATACCATTACACACACGCTTTATACATTTGGCTTATTGCAATTGGCAACCACCAAAGTTCGCTCAAAAGTAGTGCGAACCATGCTTGGTAAAATCAAAACACCCGATGCGGTAAAAGACAAGCATGCAGCAGAACGCTTGCGTTTGGCATTGGAAGATTTAGGACCCATTTTTGTCAAATTAGGGCAGGTGCTATCCACTCGACCAGATTTAATCGGTCCCATTTATACTGCGGAATTATCGCAATTACAAGACAACGTTCCTCCTTTTTCTGGCACAGAAGCAGTTGCTCAAATTGAAAAATCATTGGGGAAATCCATTAGCGAGTTGTTTTACTCTTTTGAGATTGAGCCAACTGCCAGTGCATCCATTGCACAAGTTCATCAAGCTTATTTGTATGACGAAAATGGTCAGCAAGGGCAAAAAGTTGCTGTAAAAGTGCTTCGCCCCAATATTTTGCCTGTTATTGAACAAGATTTGGCGTTAATGAATGTTGGAGCTGCTTTTGCTGAGCGCTTTTTAGCCGATGGTAAGCGCTTAAAGCCCAAAGAAGTGGTAGCGGAATTTAACAAATACTTGCACGATGAATTGGATTTAATGAAAGAAGCGGCAAACGCTAGCCAATTGCGCCGCCAATTTGAAAACAGCGACATGCTGATTGTTCCTGAAGTTTATTATGATTATTGCAGTAAAGAAGTAATGGTCATGGAATGGATGGCAGGAACACCGATTGCAGATATTGATACTTTAAAAGCCAACAATATTGATTTAAAAAAATTGGCTAAATTTGGC
>JASLFS010000067.1 GCA_030150505.1 Vitreoscilla sp.
TATAGCATTCGAAAAATTAGCCATAATATTTATCTCCCAACTTAAAATAGATTTTAATTCTTAAAATATTACTTAAAAACATATAATACAAATACTTTATATATGCATTAATAATATTGCAGTTTCATAAAAATAACAACAACTACAAAAAAGAATGGGATAAAAACAAGAATCATGCAGAAAACATCGATACAACTTAATAAAATTAACCACTCAAGTGCACAACTAAACTCATGAATACAACTGCACTTCTTAATGATACTTTCTTAAAACCAATACTGAACGAATAAAGACTCATGACTTGTTAAGCAGCAATAAAAAAAGCCCCATTAAAAAAATGGGGCTTTAAGAAATATGGCGGAAGCGGTGAGATTCGAACTCACGGAGGGCTATTAACCCTCGACGGTTTTCAAGACCGTTGCATTCAACCGCTCTGCCACGCTTCCTATCTTGAGGGATAGTATCCTATAGCTTTTTTAGCTTAATGGCAAGTGTTTTGTAAACAAATCCCTATTAAGCTTTATTTAATTCGTTCTTACACCTTGATATTTAATAATTGTAATCAATAAATCAAGACTATCGTCTACGCCCACCAAATCCTTTTCGACCTGAGCGTTTTTGTGAACCATTAAAGTATTGGTTTTTTTTAGGTTGAACTTGACGATATTTTTGATTAGAAGTACTTTTATCATCATCTCTGAAGCGTAATTGACTACTGTCATATGATTTTTGTTGGCTATTATTTCCAGCAGATTGCTTATTCGTATTTAGTTGATTCTTTTTAACGCTATCTTGAGGGTTTAAGTTACCTCGACCGTTACGACCAGTCAGCCCACCGAGCACCTGTCCAGCCAAAGCTCCCATTAAAAAACTACTACCACTAAAACCATTAGATGCCCCATCTTGAGCATGTCCATAGACAATCTCCCCGCTAGCCGTTTCTCCTATTGGCACTAATTCGGCATTTTCTTGTTGATTAGGCTTACAGGCAGCCAAAGCAAAAACGCTTATGCAAACAAAAGTTCCAACAATTCGCTTAACTAACATTTAGTGACAATCCTTCCATAGACATACTTAATATTACTTTATAATGATTCTTTTAAATGAGGACATCTGCGTTATATTCAAGACATCATAATTAAGAATTACAATACGTAATACTTAAACCAAAAATCTAAGCAAATATGCTATTCTTAATTATACAGTCTAACAATACTTACGTAAGGAGAATCCATTGGATACATTGCACGGTTATTATTTAGAAGATTTAAGTGTCAATATGAGTGCTTCCCATGCAAAAACCATCACGGAAGCTGATGTGATTTTGTTTGCAGGCATTTCTGGAGACAACAATCCTGTACATATTAATGCCGAGTATGCAGCTACAACCATGTTCAAAGAAAGAATTGTTCATGGGATGTTTAATGCTGCTTTAATATCAACAGTGATCGGCATGAAACTACCTGGACCAGGAGCCATCTATCTGGATCAACAAATTAGCTTTAAAGCTCCTGTCCATATTGGTGATACAGTAACAGCTATTGTAACAGTAAAAGAAATTAACACTGAGCGCCGCAGAGTAACATTAGAAACCATCTGTAAAATCAAAGATAAAACAGTAACCATTGGCACAGCGACTGTCATGGTTGATAGAAAACCACAATAAATAACAATCAATTCAAATGAATAATAAAAGCCAGTTTTTTACAAACTGGCTTTTATTCCTCAAACAACACATCACTATGCAAAAAACAAAATACAACCATTTCACTATTGATTCGCTTTATCTCATATTACTTATTATGTCATTTAACCTTGCTCATTCTTACTTATACAGCAATGTTAATATAATCTATGATACCCCTAGTACTTTAGCATTTCTTTGGAAAGCTACGCCTGTTTTAAGCCTATACTGCCTATTAAGAATAGTGCGGCTTAACTCTTTAACTTCATTTCTACTTACCAATATAGTTCTATTTATCATTCGACAAATTAATCTAAAGAAACTGGCAACATTAGACATCCCTATTTCTTTTTCTGACTTCGTTGAATATAAAAATTTTTCTATTGCATATCACTACATAAGTACCAAAGAAATTTTCATATTTTCTGCATTATTCATAATAACTATTTTATGTTATAGATTAGGTAGAAAACTTCATTTACGTCTAGGTAAACAGAATTACAAACATAACTCTTATCTATTCACTCTTTTTATTTTTTTTATAGTATTTGCCTTATCACCGCAAATTAATCAGAACTTTCCAGACACTCCTATCACAGATACGCTGCAAGATTATCAAAATACTTTAGACATTAATTATACTAATTGGAACTGGTCACGAAATATAGCAAATAATGGCTTGCCATATCACCTTGTTCAAACAAGCCTCAGAAAAACAATACCAAATAGCACAAACCAAGAAGAACAATATTTTAAGCAAAAAGAAAAGAACTTCAACAATACTCCAAGCCCAGGATTACCTCAGAATATCATTCTAATATTATGCGAATCTTGCTGGTATAACAATGATATATATAAACAATACTTCGACCCTATTATTAATAATGGCTTCAAAGAAATTCGCGGAATATCCCCTGTATACGGAGGAGGTACAGCTAATTCAGAATTTGAAATTCTAACCGGCCTACCAGCATCTTCAAATTACTTATTTGGTATTGTATATCAAGAATATGCTCTTTCGCTTAAAGATAAAAGCTTAACTTTACCTCACTATTTACAAAAAATAGGCTATAAAAATTATGCTGCTCATAATAATACACAGCATTTTTTCCACCGCGATAAGGTCTATAAGAAATTTGGTTTTCTTCAATATGATGGTCTTGAGGCTATGGGAGAATTGCCACCAGAAATAGAGGCAAGTCGTGATATATCACAGTCACAGAATGATGATTGGTTACTATATGATCAAGCAATCAAATACTTAGAAGTAAACAAAGAAAATAAAAATTTCTTACATCTATTAACTATGGCAACGCATGGACCCTATGTTGAACATCAAGGATACGAAGTACAGTTAAAAGAGGCTACTAATAGACTGTCTACTTTCATTAAAAATATAGAAACAATTGACCCAAATGCATTAATTATTATTTATGGTGATCACAAACCATCTCTCACTAAATTCTTTTATGATAATGGTGTTTTTCCTAAATCCCTATTTTCGAAACCAGACCAAGACAATCAGGATTTAACCCTGCTGAATAATCCAGATAATCAAAAAATTCTAGGAGATGTACCCATACTAGTAAAATACCCTAATGCTCATCTTGATGAATTTACAAAGGCAATGAACAATAAACCATTTTTCTGCTTTCCAAGCATTTTAGATTCAACCATTCTTAAGATGAATATGCCAATTACTCAATACTCATCAGAGTATTGCAAAAATCTAACGCCGGATTTTAACTACACCAATAGTGTAGATTACTATTCTGAATACATGTTTTCCATGTTGCTGTTTAAAGAATAGTACTATACTCAAAACAAAACCATCTAATATTTAAACATTAGATGGTTTTGTTTAATCAATACTATGCTTCCATACTGGCGATTTTATCAGTTAAATTCTGATAAACCACTTCAAATGGCGGTAATTGCTCTTCGATAATATAAGGCTTAAGTAAGCCCAAAACTTGTCTAATACCACGCATTTTTGAATGATCTGGCAATTGTTTATTATGTAAAGAACCATCAAATACGAACCAATATCGGCTAATTAACCATATATTCAATGTCAGACTATCAATGGTCTCATCAGACATAACAAAAACACCCGATTCAACAAGATTTTTAAAATGCTTAAAAATTAATGGTGAAACATGCGTCCATGTGAAATTTTGGTGCTCGCCAGATAGCTCAGCATTTCGTGATAATAAAGTATTCACATCTGCAAAGAAAAAACGATATCGCCACATGGTATCAAATATATCAACCATGAAATGGATCATATCCTCACTACTTAATGGCGTTTTTCCATTGGTTAGCAGCTGGAGCATATCATCACGATACCGCTTAAATAGCTGCATAATAATTTCGTTTTTATTGCGAAAATGATAATACAGATTTCCAGGGCTAATTCCTAAGTAAGCAGCGATGTGATTTGTACTAACGTTTCTCTCACCATCTCGATTAAATAAATCTAAACTAGCATCAACGATTTTGTCATATGTGCTTTGTTTCATATTTTATTGTCCTTTATTATTATTGATATATTCTATGAGTATATTATTAGAATTCCGGAATAAAACTTGGCTCGGGATGTAAAAAAATGCCAAACTTCTCTTCAACTGTTTTTTGGATATGATGACATAAATCCAAAACATCCTGAGCAGTGGCTTGGCTTTTATTGACCAAAACCAAAGCCTGAGAAACATGAACCGCAGCTTGACCAACTTGGTAACCTTTTAAACCAGCCTTATCAATCAACCAGCCAGCAGCCAGTTTTTCTTTTTTATCACCATATGGATAATGTGGCAAATCCGGATATTCCTCTAATAAAACTTTCGAAAATTCCTTATCTACAATGGGATTGTGAAAAAAACTTCCAGCATTCCCTAATACTTTCGGATCAGGTAACTTCTGCTGTCGCAGACTGATTACCGCTTGAGCAATTATTCTAGCACTTAACAATTCATTTTTTAGTAATGGATTGATTATTTTTTGTAAATCTCCATACCCTATATTTGCTTTTAATACTTTACTCAACCTAAACCGAACGGTTGTAATAACATACAGCCCTTTGCATTCTTGCTTAAAAATACTATTACGATAAGCAAATTGACATTCTTCATTGCTAAATCTTTTATACTCACCGGTTTTAGTATTGATGCACAAAACACTGTCAATAACATCCTTTACTTCTACACCATACGCACCAATATTCTGCACTGGAGCAGCACCAACGGTACCAGGTATTAAGCTAAGATTTTCAATACCATACCAATTTTTATCAATGGCATATTGCACCCAATCATGCCACACTTCGCCAGCCTCAACATCCACTAAAATATCACTGTCATTCTCTCGAACAACTTCAATTCCTTTTAGAGCAATCTTAGCAACTACCCCAGGAACATCTGCCTGAAAAATAATATTACTACCACCACCCAACCACAAAACGGGGCCTTTTTGGTAAATAGTATCATTTAATAAGTTTAGAATATCTTGCTGAGTCAATAAAGTAACGAAGCTCTCTGCCTTAGCATCTAAACCAAAGGTATTGTATTCTTTTAAAGAAATATTTTTCTCTAACATAACTGAAGACATTTAAACAAGAGCCTTTCTTCCTTTTAAGGCTAACAAACTACTGCGATGCAAATACCAAACTAAAGCAATAGCAGCACAACTTAATGATACGATTAAAGAAATCCAAAAACCGTAGATACCCATATTAAAATAAAATGCAAGTAACATTCCTAAAAACAGTCCAAAGCCCCAAAATGCAATCGCATGAATCAGCATTGGGATTTTCGTGATTTTATATCCTCTCAGTGCGCCAGATGCAATTGTTTGTATAGAATCCGGAACTTGGAATAATGCATTAAAAATCAACAAATAGCCGCCAATTAAAAACACTTCTTCGTTATCTGTATATAACGACAATAATTCATGTCGAAAAGTGAATGTTAATAAGCAAGTTAATATGGCCATACAGGCGCCAAGCACCAAGCCAACTCCTGAAATATACCGGGCACGAACTTTCTCATTCATACCCATAGCATGACCCACGCAAACACTCAATGCAGCCCCAAGTGACTGCGGAACCATATAAATAACCCCAGAGATATTAATAACCACTTGCTGACTAGCAACAAATACTTCTCCTAAATTAGCAATTAATAAAGCAATAAAGCTAAATAAGCTAACCTCCAAGAAGAAAGAAAAACCAATAGGAATGCCTAAAGACAATATCTGTTTACATGCCTGCCAATTGGGCCAAGAAAATTGATTGGTTAAGCCAAATGGTTGAAAATACTTATTTTTAATAATATAAAACCCGAGTGCGGCAGCATAAAATACAAAGACTATTGCCGTTGCCAATCCACAACCAGCACCACCTAATGCAGGCATGCCAAATAATCCATGAATAAAAATATAATTCAATGGAATATTTAACAACAACCCCAAAACGCTGACCCACATAATCGGTTTTGGTCTATTTAAGCTAGAAGCATATGCATGTAAAGCACGATGAATCAGCGCTGCGGGCAATCCAAGAGAAACAAAAATCAAATACAAAGCTGCAGTATCTTTTACATATTCTTTTAGTTCTAAATAGGACTTTAAAGGACCAATCATCGCCCACATAATGCACATGCCTAATATTCCAAGGATTAAACCCATCCATAACCCTTGTCGGCCAGCCTCACCAATTTCTTTATTTTTCCCGGCACCATACATATGAGAAAAAATGGGGTTTAATGCAGTCAAAACACCCATTAATGTTACATAGAAAGTAATAAAAATACTGGATCCCAATGCCACAGCAGCCAAATCATCTGTGCTGTAATGACCAGCCATCATGGTATCAACAACACCTGTGCCCACCTGAGCAATTTGTGCAATTAACATTGGCAATGCTAGTCGCGTAATTTTATTTGTTTCTTTAAAAAAGCTACCCCATGAGTAACGTGTTAAATCAAAAACCACACTCCACCTCTGTCTACCTATTATTTAGGCAATAAAAAAACGGGTTGCTAAGAACCCGTTACTATAACAAATTTTAATCAATTTCGTCATGCTGTTCAGTTTACTTAACTTCTTCTAAATAGCGCTCTCGAATCAATTTTTTGTTAATTTTACCTACACTGGTTTTAGGTAGTTCATCACAGACAATAATACTATCTGGCATGCCATAAGGGCCTATTTTCCCCTGATCAATAGCATCTTGAACAATTGCCTTAATATCATTACCGGTTATGTTATCTTTAAATTCATCATTTAAAGCAACCAATGCCACAGGGCGCTCACCCCACTTTGCATGCTCAACACCAATGACAGCCACATCTCTTACTGCTTCATGGTGAGCAATAATATTTTCAATTGCCAAAGAAGAAACCCATTCTCCGCCAGATTTAATAACATCTTTTAATCTATCCGTTACTTGCAACCAATTATCAGGGCTAATATAACCTACATCTTTGGTATGCAACCATCCTCCTTGCCACAAATCATCAGATGATTCTTTATCGTACAAATAGCCCTGAGTTAACCATGGCGCACGAACGATAATTTCACCAGTGTATTTTTTATTATGTGGTAAGGTTCGCATATTCTCATCGATAATTTCTATGCTCACCAATGGGATTGATTTTCCTGTTCGAGTTCTCATTTCAACAGCATCATCAATATCCTGCTCCAAATCCGCGCTACTTAATTGAGCCAACGTTAAAACAGGACAAGTTTCGGACATACCATAACCAGTAAAAACATCTACACCGCGTTGTATCGCTCTTTTTGCCAAACTATCAGAAAGACTCGAACCACCAATAATCATTTTCAGCTGGCTCAAATCAACATTAGTGCTGTCGTCATCATCCAATAACATTTGCAATATTGTGGGCACACAGTGTGTGAATGTTACTTTTTCCTGTTGAATCAAATTCAACAACTCTTTCGCTAAGTAGCGTCCGGGATAAACTTGTTTAATTCCAAGCATGGTAGCAATGTAAGGCAGCCCCCAAGCATGAACGTGGAACATTGGCGTCATTGGCATGTAAACATCTTCTCGATGCAGCCTTCCCTGCATAAAGGACGTTCCCAAGGCCGCTGTCACACTTAATGTATGTAAAACCAATTGTCGATGGCTAAAATAAACCCCTTTTGGCAAACCTGTCGTTCCTGTTGTATAGAAAGTCGTTGCACGGGTATTTTCATCAAAATCAGGGAAATAACATTTACTAGAAACGGAATTTAACAGCTCCTCATATTCCCCAATGCACTCATTTGGCTTGGCTTGGTTATCATCGGTTAACCAAATAACTTTTTTAACCGTGCTTAAAGATGGTTTAATTTTTTGATACACATCCCAAAAGTCCGAGTTAATTAATAATATATCGGCTTTAGCATGATTTAAAACATAAATAATCTGATCATTAGACAAACGAATATTGACTGTTTGTAAAATCATTTGAGACATTGGCACAGCAAAAAAACACTCTAAATATCGATGGCTATCCCAGTCCATCATTGCAATTGTTTGGTTGGGTTCTAAACGAAGATTTTTTAGAACATTACCTAATCGCTCAATTCGTTTAAAAAACTCACCGTATTGAATTCTTTTTTGATTTCTAAAAACAATTTCCTGCTTGTCATCATGACTTTTGGCAGTAATAAATAATTGTTTAATTAATAAAGGGTAATTGTAAGCTTGGTTCGCAGAATATGTATTTTTTAGTTGCATTTTTTATTCTCCTCTTTGTGATAATTATTCTTGTCTTACCAATAACCATTCAACCATAGTAAACAAATTTACGCAAAATATAACAACATAGCATTAACCCTAATCATATTTTCATCAAAATCAACCACTTTATAACAAATACAAAAAGGGCTAAATTATCTATTTTAAATAGAAAACTTAGCCCTTCTTTGAATTTCATACGGCAAACAATGGTTACATTATAGAACCATTGCAATTAAGCATTAAGCGCGCTTACGGAATTCACCAGTACGAGTATCAATTTCAATTTTCTCACCATTCTCAACGAATGCAGGAACTGAAATTTCAGCACCACCAACCAAACGAGCTGGCTTCATTACTTTACCTGAAGTATCGCCTTTAACTGCTGGCTCAGTATATTCAACTTCACGTACAACAATTGTTGGCATTTCAACAGAAATAGCACGGCCATCATAGAAAGTCACTTCACAAGTTTCTTCCATGCCATCAACGATGTAGTTTAAAGCATCGCCCATGTTTTCAGCTTCAACTTCATATTGATTAAACTCTGTATCCATAAATACATACATTGGATCTGCAAAGTAAGAGTATTGACATTGCTTGCGATCAAGAACCACAACATCAAATTTTTCATCTGCTTTATAAACTGTTTCTGTTGCTGCACCTGATAACAAGTTTTTAAGCTTCATTTTTACTACAGCCGAATTGCGACCTGATTTGTTATATTCAGCTTTCTGAACAACCATTGGCTCTCCGCCAACCATAAATACGTTACCTGCGCGTAGCTCTTGTGCAGTTTTCATAATTCATTCCAAAAAAATTAGTCGAGGACAATAAACGTCAGTATTTTACCTTGCTTTTAATTAAACTGGCTAGTTTTTGTATTGCACTCTCTTGCTGAAGGAGGTTCATAGACCACTTTGCAGAGCAATTAGACCATGCTTGCCATTGCTCTTTAATGCTTAACCAGTTATCGACTATATCGGTGGTACTCACCACTTTATCTTCATCATTGATACTTAGAGATAAAAACTGAATAGACTCTAGTAAGTCTTCAGGCAGCCCTTGATAAATGAGCTGATTAAATGCCTCAAGCTTTTCTAAATGCACCTTTTCTTCTTGTTGGTAGATATGCCATAAAAAAGGCTTTTGTGTAAATTGCGCCCGTACAAAGCTCTCTTCACCACGAATAAACAAAAAGTCTGCTACCCATAATAAACAATCAAAATCCGACTGTTTAACCATAGGCAATAAATATGCAGTTAAATTGCCATTTTGACTTGCAAATGCGACATCCTGACTAGCATCTAAAGCAAAAGTATCACACAGTATTTTCCAAACATCCGGATTACTAATTAGCAACTCTATTTTTTCATTACTCTGCTCTAATGCCATAAACCAATATGGCCAGTTTTTTGTTGGGTATGTAAACAAAAACACACTGAAAGCATCAGTTTTGATTGGCAGCCCCAATAATTGACGAAATTCTTGTTTTTTCTGATTATTAAAGGCCTGATACCGATTCAGGTAATCTTGTTCGCGTATCAATCCACCCATTTTGTCGTCAAAGCCGAGAAAATAAAAATACTTCTCTAAACCATTACTTTGCAAAGATGGCATGAGATGAATATCTTTTGCCCAATCTTCTGCAGTTAAATATTCTAAATTCAACCAAATATCAGTGGTATTTTCCATACGCTCTAAAACAAAATTAGGCAAATCACACCCAAATGTTTCAATCACCCATTTTGGCTGAGGTACTTTAGACAATGTTTTTTCTAATAAATCATCCCAAAGCACAACCTGAATACCATCTAAAACTTGCTCTCTCATCGAGATATTGCACTGTGGTACCAGTTTACTTAATGCATGTAAATTATCTATTATCAAAGTAATCGGCAGGTTTTCCTCTTCTTTTAACAACTTACAAAGCCGCCATGAAACACCGACATCACCTAAATTATCAATCACTCGGCAAAACACCCAACCTAATGCCATTTATAAACCTTTTATAACGTTAAAAAATATTTAAATACAAATAAAATTTAAAAGTCAATATTGACAAATAAAAAATATCCACAAACATCCAAGCCACTCAACATGAAATATTACAATACTAACTAATTAACATATTTTATACGCATAAAAAATTAACATATTGAAAAATAAGGGTTTTTAATTTGGCTTAATTTTTATTCAATCATGCTAGTAACGTTGATTTATCTAGCTTTTAATCACCTATTACTTTTTAATCCACAACCTTATCCACAGATTTTGTGTATAAATATTGATATTAATAAATCGCCGATTACTTTACATTCACGATAACAGCTTTTTAATTAATCTCATTTAATCTTCATTCATGCAGCACTAATCAATATAAATATTCTCTGCGTTGTGCACCCTCTCAAACAAGTGAAAATTATGCTATAATTTAGCGTTATTTTCACTTATTTGATAGCGCACAACAATGACCGATTCTATTTTTGCAAAGGAAACCATTGCCATTAGTCTTGAGGAGGAGATGCGCCGTTCCTACTTAGACTACGCGATGAGCGTAATTATTGGGCGTGCATTACCTGACGTTCGAGACGGTTTGAAACCAGTACACCGTCGAGTATTGTATGCTATGCACGAGTTAAATAATGACTGGAACCGCGCATATAAGAAATCGGCTCGTATCGTTGGTGACGTTATCGGTAAATATCACCCTCACGGTGATACTGCAGTGTATGACACCATTGTCCGCATGGCACAAAATTTCTCTATGCGTTATATGCTAGTTGATGGCCAAGGTAACTTCGGCTCTATTGACGGGGATAGCGCAGCTGCAATGCGTTATACCGAAATCCGCATGGCTAAAATAGCCCATGAGCTGTTAGCTGATATTGAAAAAGAAACTGTGGATTTTGGCCCTAACTATGATGGTTCAGAACATGAACCTCTTATTCTACCGGCCCGCGTTCCAACATTATTGGTTAATGGTAGTTCTGGTATTGCTGTTGGTATGGCAACCAATATTCCACCTCATAACCTAAATGAAGTGATTGATGCATCAGTGGCTTTACTAGAAAATGAAGATTTAACCATTGATGATTTGATTGAATACATCCCCGCCCCTGACTTCCCAACAGGTGCAACTATTTATGGTTTATCTGGCGTAAGACAAGGTTATCGAACTGGCCGTGGTCGTGTTGTTATGCGAGGAAAAACCCACATTGAAGCCATTGGTAAATCCAATGAACGTGAAGCCATTATTATTGACGAGATTCCATATCAAGTTAATAAAGCAAAATTAGTTGAAAAAATTGGTGAATTAGTTCGCGAGAAAGCCATTGAAGGCATTTCTGACTTACGTGATGAATCTGACAAATCAGGCATGCGCGTTGTTATTGAACTAAAACGCAATGAAAATGCTGAGGTGGTTCTAAATCAACTATATAAAATGACTCAGCTACAAGATAGCTTCGGCATTAATATGGTAGCGTTGGTTGATGGCCAACCACGTCTATTGAACTTAAAACAAATTCTCCATGAGTTTTTACGTCATCGCCGTGAAGTAGTCACTCGCAGAACATTATTTGAATTGAAAAAAGCGCGTGAGCGTGGTCATATTTTAGAAGGTTTGGCAGTTGCGCTATCTAATGTGGATGAAATTATCGCATTAATTAAAGCCAGTGCAACGCCTCCTGAAGCTAAAGCAGCTTTGTTATCACGCACTTGGCGCTCAAGCCTTGTTGAAGAGATGCTTAGCCGCGTTGAAGCTGATATCGACATGGTCAAGCCAGATGGCTTAGAAGCTCATATGGGCTTACAAGCAAATGGCTATGTTTTGAGTGAAGCACAAGCTCAAGCCATTTTAGAAATGCGACTACAACGTCTAACTGGTTTAGAACAAGATAAAATTGTTGGTGAATACAAAGATATCATGGCTGTTATTCTCGACTTATTGGATATTTTGGCGAAACCAGAGCGTGTTAACCAAATCATTCATGATGAATTGATTGCTATTAAAAATCAATTTGGTGATGGTCGTTTATCTGAAATCAATCCATTTGGTGGCGATATTGCTGATGAAGATTTGATTCCACCACAAGAAATGGTTGTCACTCTAACTCATACTGGATACATCAAAGCTCAACCAGTAACGGATTACCAAGCTCAGCGCCGTGGTGGTCGCGGTAAACAAGCGACAGCAACCAAAGAAGAAGATTTTATTGAAACATTATTTGTAGCCAATACCCACGATTACTTATTGTGCTTCACCAACTTTGGTCGTTGTCATTGGATTAAGGTTTACAACTTACCACAAGGTGGTCGTAATAGCCGAGGTCGTCCAGTTAATAACGTGCTGGAAATCCAAGAAGGTGAAAAAATCAGTGCCATTCTGCCAGTTAAAGAATTCACTGAAAATGAATACGTTTTCATGGCAACAGCCAATGGTATTGTTAAGAAAACACCTCTCGTTGACTTCTCTCGTCCTAGAACAGCTGGCATTATTGCCATTAGCTTAGATGAAAATGATAGCTTAATTGGTGCTGAAAAAACTTCAGGCAGCCATGAAGTTATGCTATTTTCAAACAATGGTAAGGCTGTTCGCTTTAATGAATACCATGATGATAATAGTACTGAAGTTGAAACTGATGAAGTTGATGTATTAGAAGACAACTTAGACGATACCAATATCACTCTAAAAGGTAACAAAGGCGTACGCCCAATGGGACGTAATGCCCGTGGTGTTCGTGGTATGAAACTAGCAGAAAATGCTCATGTTATCAGCCTATTGGTTCGTGACGATGTAGAAGATTCTGAAAAATTGATTTTAACAGCCACTGAAAATGGTTATGGCAAGCGTACTCCTGCAACTGATTACCGACTTTCAAGTCGTGGCACTCAAGGTGTTATTGCTATTGATACCGGTGATCGAAATGGTGATTTAGTTGCTGCAGCATTGGTTGCTGAAAGCGATGACCTCATGCTAATTACTTCTGGTGGCGTACTTATTCGTACCAAAGTAGAAGAAGTTCGTGAAACGGGTCGAGCAGCACAAGGTGTACGTTTAATTAACCTTGATGAAAATGAAAAATTGGTTTGTTTGGAGCGCATTGCCGAATCTGATGAAGATGATGACGTTGTTGATGTAGAAGACGTAGAATCTACAGAAGAAATTAATGCGACAGAACCAACAGAAACAAGTGATGAATAATTAGTAACCAATTGTTCAAATAAAAAATGCCCTCTTTGGAGGGCATTTTTATTAGCTATAATGGCTAATACACTAATAATTAAAATCAATATTGATGCTAATTATAATTTTCTAATAATAGATGCTAGAGTCAACAAGTTAATGCCTTGAATAAATAAATCAAGGCCTAACATCAATCCAAGAACCCATAAGGGTGAAGTGGGATTGGTACCAATCAAAAATCCAGTAACTAACAACAAAATACCGGAAATCAATAACCATCCCCAGCCTTGAATCTGCTTCAATTGAAAGGCGCTCGTTATTCTCACGATTCCACCTGCAATTAAAAAAACAGCTAGCAACCAAGTTAATACTGAAGCTGTCGCTAACGGTGCTTTAAAAGCAAATACCCCTGCCATAGCATACAGCAACCCAAATAATAACCAAACCCAGCGACGCCATCCAACCAAACTAAATGATGCGATAACTTGTAAAGCACCACCAAAAATCATGACAAAACCAAACAAGAAAACAGAAGTTATTGTAGCAATGTTGGTAAATGCAATAAAAAGTAAACCACTAATCGTTAACATTATGCCTAAAACCAGTAACAATATCCGACTACTTTTAATACGCTCCATGAGAATTTCATGAACATGATGATAGTTTTCTGACATCTACTTTCCTTTCACAGCATAATAAAAATGATTCAAAATGATTTAACATCTCCATCTAAACATTATTTTTATTCAATCGCATTATTTAATATTGGAAATTTAATCGTTAGCTTTATGCTTTCTATTTTTCCAAATGCGGTATAGCAAATAAGCGGCACCAATGCCTAAAACAACAAAAACGCCCGTTTGAAATTGGTGAATTTTTCCTTTTAGCCAATCAATATTTTCTGCACCAATAGCACCTAAATGCACCCACAATGGCACTGAAATAATAGCAGCAAAACCATCCATCAAAAAAAACTGAGTTGGTGTTACTTTACGACTAATTCCTGCCGTAATAAAAATAGGCGTTCTTAATCCGGGCAAAAATCTCGCTACAAATAAGACCCAGTTACCATACTTTTCAAACTTCCCCTGAACTTGAGCGTAGCGCTTAGGCGTCATCACCCTAGCAATGGCACGAAAACGTAAAATCTTATGACCAAACAACCGCCCAGCAAAGAACATAGCGCCATCACCAACCAGCACACCTGCTAAGCTAACTGCGACCATAACATGAACATTTGCATGTCCACTCCCAGCCATGATACCACCTGTTACCAGTGTGATATCTTCAGGAATAGGTACCCCAAAGCCACATGCGACAAGGACTATAAACACTGCCGCATAGCCGTAGTCAGTAAAAAAAACTTCCAGCCAGCTAAACAAATCCATTTCTTTGCATCCTAGATTTTGTATTTTTATGAATTAATCGCATCAGCAATTAATTGCGCATATTGATCAGCCATCATCTTATCTTGTGCTTCAACCATTACTCGAACAACAGGCTCAGTACCAGATGGACGCAATACAACTCGCCCAATACCAACTAATGCTTTCTCAGCAATTGCCAAAGCTTCTTTAGAAGCTTCTTGCCATGGCTGACCTTTTTCAATTCGAACGTTAATCATTGTTTGTGGGAAAGGATGCCAATCTTGTGTTGCCATCGTTAAATCTTGATTGAGTATCTGCAAACTAGACAATACTTGTAAAGCAGAAATAATGCCATCACCAGTGTTGTGCTTATCCATGCATAAAACATGACCAGAAGCTTCACCACCAACTTGCCAATTATTTTTTTGCAACAATTCTAATACGTATCTATCGCCAACTTTAGCTCGAGCAAATGGAATATCTAATTTATTAACCGCTAGCTCCATTGCCATATTGGTCATCACTGTGCCGACAATACCACCCACCAAACTACCTTCATGTGCTCTTGCTTTAGCAATCACATAAATTAATGAATCACCATCGTAAACATTACCATGACTATCTACCATCATTAAGCGATCACCATCGCCATCTAAAGCGATGCCAAAATCAGCATCATTTTGCAATACTGCAGCTTGTAATGTTTTGGTATAGGTAGCCCCTACTTTTTCATTGATATTGTAACCATTGGGTTCATTACCAATAGTAATAACTTTCGCACCTAATTCATGAAACACCTTAGGGGCAACATGATAAGCAGCACCATTGGCCGTATCGACAACAATGGTTAAGCCTCGTAAGTTTAAATGATTGGGAAAGGTACTTTTACAAAATTCAATATAACGATCAACGGCACCATTAATTCGACGTGCTCGACCTAATTTATCAGAAGGCATGGTTACCATCGGCTCATCTAATTGCGCCTCAATTTGCATTTCCAATTCATCTGATAACTTAACACCACCCTCAGCAAAGAATTTAATGCCATTATCTGAATAAACATTATGTGATGCTGAAATCATCACGCCAGCAGAAGCTCTTAATGCACGAGTTAAATAAGCAACACCAGGAGTCGGCAAGGGACCTGTTTGCAATACATTAACACCTGCAGCAGTAAAACCTGCAACCAATGCAGCTTCTAACATATAGCCTGAAATACGCGTATCTTTGCCAATAAGAACAGTCGGTCTCTCTTGGCTTTCCTGGCAAATAAGTGCTTTACCTGCGGCATAGCCTAGTCTTAGTACAAAATCAGGCGTGATAGGATATTGTCCAACTTCACCACGAATACCATCAGTACCAAAATATTTACGAGCCATCCCTAAAATCCTTATTGTTCTTTAATTTCTATTAAAATAAATTTATCCATTTATTTTACTATTTTCACCAAGACAAGTCTTGTTACTAATTCATTAATTCACACATTTTTATACAGTGCCCATCGATTGATAAATCTGAATAGCCTGTTTCGTTTCCTTAACATCATGGACACGAACAATTTTCGCCCCTTTAATAACAGAAAGTAAAGCCGCGGCAACACTTGCACCCACTCTTTCACTTGCAATACTTTCTCCTGTTATTTCTCCAAGCATCCTTTTACGAGAAACACCGATTAACCATGGTAAATCACTAGATAAAATCATTGTATGAAGATGCTGCATTAACAATCTATTGTGCTGTAAGTCTTTACCAAACCCAAATCCAGGATCCAATGTTAACCGCTCGGCTGCAATGCCAGCTTGCTCACAAACCAACACACGCTCTTTTAGATAAAGTGATATTTCTTGTATCAAATCTTCATAATGCGGATTATCTTGCATTGATTCAGGGAGCCCCTTCATATGCATCAAGCAAATTCCGATATCAGCATATTTTGCCAATAGTTCAACAGCACCTTTATCGGTTAAAGCTGCCACATCATTAATACCATCAACCCAACCAGCAGCAAGAGCTTTTTCCATCACCACTGTGTGGCGTGTATCTAACGTAAGAGGCACTTTCCAAGTATAGATTTCCTCTAAAATAGGAGCAACTCGTGACCACTCTTCTTCAGTGGTAATCGATTGGCTACCTGGTCGAGTAGATTCTCCACCAATATCCAATATATCTGCTCCATTTTTAAGCAATTGCTCAGCATGATGTAGGCTGCCTGAAACATTTTGAGAATACGTCCCACCATCTGAAAAAGAATCTGGTGTTGTATTTACAATCCCCATTACCTTGGGTTCTACTAAATCAATTAAAAAACGCCCACATTGCCAATTTATTGCCATACTTTCTATCCCATAAGAAAACGGCAGCCTAAGCTGCCGTTTTAATCTATCTAAAAATTAAGATTTATTAGAAGAGTTATCGTCTTTCTTTTCTTCTTTTACATCACTTTCATCGGATGATGGTTTATGCTCATCAGCGACGTCAGCTTTTGCTGTTTCTTCTTTAACTTTTTCAGTTAAGCTATTAATGACATCCTCAGATGGCTCTTCATCGCTTAAAAGTTGCGCTTTTGCTGCTTCTGCTTTTTGGCGCTCTTCTTCTTCAGCAGCAAGTTGCTCTGCAGATTTCACATTGTAGCTATAATCTTTTGGCAAACTTGGTTGTTGACCATCCATGATTTCTTTAACTTGGTCAGCATCAATTGTTTCCCAATCAAGCAAAGCTTTTGCCATTGTATGCATCTTATCTCGATTCTCATCAAGAATCTTATAAGCCAATGCATACTGCTCATCAATAATACGGCGAACTTCAGAATCAACAGCTTGCATCGTTGCTTCAGAAATATTTTTGGTATTTGTTACTGAACGACCAAGGAAAACTTCACCTTCATTTTCAGCATATACCATTGGACCCATTTTATCTGACATACCGTAACGAGTTACCATGTCTCGAGCGATACTTGTTGCTCGCTCAAAGTCATTGGATGCACCAGTTGAAACACGACCAATAAATAAATCCTCAGCAATACGTCCACCGAATAAAATTGAAATTTGATTCAACATTTGGTCTTGGTACATGCTAATACGGTCACGTTCAGGCAGCTGCCATGTTAAACCCAATGCTCGACCACGAGGCATAATGGTTACTTTATGAACAGGATCAGTAAAAGGTAAGCTACTTGCCACAATTGCATGACCTGATTCATGGTAAGCAGTCGCTTTACGCTCATCCTCATGCATAATCATTGATCGGCGCTCAGGACCCATGTAAATCTTATCCTTAGCATCCTCAAAGTCACTTTGGTCAACCTTCATTTTATTACGGCGACCAGCAAACAATGCTGCCTCATTCACCAAGTTAGCTAAATCCGCGCCACTAAAACCAGGAGTACCACGAGCCAAAGAGGTTAAGTCAACAGAACTATCTAATGGTACTTTTTGTGCATGCACTTTTAAAATTTGCTCACGACCACGAATATCAGGTAAAGACACAACAACTTGTCTATCAAATCGACCTGGACGTTGCAATGCAGGATCAAGCACATCAGGACGGTTTGTAGCTGCGATTACAATAACTGTTTGATTACTTTCAAAGCCATCCATTTCAACCAATAATTGGTTTAATGTTTGTTCACGCTCATCATTACCGCCACCTAAACCAGCTCCACGTTGGCGACCTACTGCATCAATCTCATCAATAAAGATAATACAAGGAGCATTTTTCTTAGCTTGCTCGAACATATCTCGCACACGAGATGCACCAACACCAACAAACATTTCTACGAAATCAGAACCCGAAATACTAAAAAAAGGAACTTGAGCTTCACCAGCGATGGCTTTAGCTAATAGTGTTTTACCTGTACCAGGGCTACCAGCTAACAAAATACCACGAGGTACACGACCACCTAAACTTTGATAGCGAGAAGGTGCTTTTAAGTAATCTACGACTTCTTGCACTTCTTCTTTGGCTTCATCACAACCCGCAACATCAGCGAAAGTAACTTTATTGGTATTTTTATCTAATAATTTAGCGCGACTTTTACCGAAAGAAAAAGCACCACCTTTTCCACCGCCACCACCTTGCATTTGACGCATGAAATAAATCCACACACCAATTAGCAACAACACTGGCAACATGCTAATAAAAATACTGCTCAAGATACTTGGCTTATCTTCTGGTGTAACTTTTACACGTACTTTATTATCTAATAACGTTGGAATTAAATTGTCATCCAAAGGGGCATTAACAACAAAATCACTCTTGTCTTTACGAATACCTTTGATCACATAACCATTAACAACAGAGCCTTCAACATTCACACTCGTTACATCACCTTCTTTTACTTGCGTGATGAACTGCGAATAGTCAATTTGCTTTTTGTCTTCTTTTGAACCTTGTAAAGCGTTGAATGAGGCCATCAAAACAACAGCCAAAACAAGCCATACTAATATATTTTTAACGGTGCTACCCACTGAATCAGGCTCCCATTTTTGGAATTAATTGAATAAAAATGTCTAACATTATATTTATCAGCGCTTATTTTTACCTAACAAGTATAGCTCAGTTGAGCGATCCCGTGAGGCTTTTGGCTTACGCACTAATACTTGCTGAAAATGTTGTCGCATTGTGTCCACATACTCTTGATAACCTGAGCCTTGAAACACTTTAATTAAAAAGTGTCCGCCAACTTTTAAATTATCAACGGCAAAATCCAAGGCCAATTCAGCTAAATAATAGCTTCTGGCTTGATCCGTTACAGCGTTTCCAGTCATATTTGGGGCAATATCAGAAATTACAAGGTCTAGTTGTCGATTTTCCAATAAATTTTCAAATTCACGCAAGACACTTTCCTCTCGAAAATCACCTTGAATGAATTCAACCCCGTCAACTGGATCCATTGGCAAAATATCCAATGCAAAAATTTTACCTTGTTCTCCAACCAATTGCGCTGCTACTTGAGACCAACTTCCTGGTGCACTACCTAAATCAGCAACCACAACACCTGGTTTAAGCAGTTTATCTTTCTCATTCATTTCAAGTAATTTATAAGCAGCTCGTGCACGAAAGCCATCTTTTTTAGCCATGTGAACATAATGATCATTCACATGCTCATTTAACCAAGATTTAGAAGATTTTGAGCGAACAGACATCAATAATCATCTTTCTATATATTTTAAACAACAGATTTGAAATTAGAAAATATTCTTAATCTATAAATTGACACGAAAGTCATAAACTTAAGTACAATCTTCTTTTTTAAGAATCAAAATATTTTATAACACTCATGAACAAAAAATTAAGCACTAAAGAAATTCAAGCTTTAAAACAGCAAGCGCATCATCTACAACCTGTTGTAATGATTGGTCAGCATGGATTAACTGAAGCAATCATTAAAGAAACCAACGCCAACTTAGTGGCACATGAACTTATTAAAATTCGCGTTTTAGGCGATGATAGAGAAGAACGTGTGGCTATGGCTGAGGAATTATGCAGCGCTTTAGATGCTACTTTAGTACAACATATTGGTAAATTATTGGTTTTACATCGTCCAAACGAAGATTAAAACACTCAAAGAGCAGCTTTAAGCTGCTCTTTACCAACGCCTCTGCCCTAATTGTAACGTATATATCATTAGAGCAAGTATTATTCCTAAGAAACTAATCATTAAAAATATCAAACTAGAAACGCCGTGCCACATACCAAAACTATCGCTAATTAAATTAATTAATACATGCGCCTGATTGGTTTTCAGTGCTTCAATAACTGGCGTTACCATAAATTCATTAATCACAATCAAAATTAAAGCCAACAAGGCCAATCTCACTCTTGCTTGTTTAAAATAAGCGTTTTTGTGAATACTTTTTAGACTGAGTAACAATGCCACGAAGGCAATAATACCAAAATAAGAAACCACATGAAAGATTTGACCAGCTATTGATCCAGCCGTCATTTTAGGTAAACTCTGAAATAAAACAGGGGCAACAACATAACCACCACACAACTGTGTACCAAGCCAAATCGCGAAGAATAAAGCTGTTATTTTTTGCCCCATATTTCCCACCCTTTAATAGAGAGTTGATATCATTTAGGCATGATACCTGAATCGGGTGTATTTTTAAATGTATCTTACATCAATAATTTCATACTCTTTTACGCCACCAGGAGCCTGTACTTCAGCAACATCGCCAGCTTCTTTACCAATCAATGCACGGGCAATAGGTGAAGAAACAGAAACTTTAGAATGTTTAATATCTGCTTCATCTTCACCAACAATCTGGTAAGTTACTTCTGTTTCTGTATTACAATCTTCCAATGTAACAGTCGCACCGAAAACCACAATACCATCAGCATTTAGTTCTGCTGGGTTAACAATCTGAGCCAAAGATAGTTTGCTTTCTAGCTCTGCAATGCGTCCTTCAATGAAACCTTGCTTTTCTTTTGCCGCTTCATATTCTGCATTTTCTGATAAATCACCATGTGAACGAGCCTCTGCAATCGCCTCAATGATCGCAGGACGAGCTACACTTTTTAAATTTTGTAATTCCTCTTTTAATAGCTCAGCACCACGAACGGTTAAAGGGATTTTTTGCATAACATTCTCCAAAGCTGTAATTTTGACATTAACCAATTAACAATAAAAAAGGCAAGCCGCCAAACGGTTGGCGGCTTGCAAACAATTAATCTAGCTATTTATTCTACTCAGATTTCGAAAATAATCAAGTAAAAGATAACCAACAAATGCCATGTGATTATTAATTATTTTTACTCATATTCTTAGCTATACCAAAACAATCTTTATCTTTCTAAACGAAAATAGCCTTGGTGGTACTAATTAATACTGACTTCCTAATCATTTATGATTGCAGTTCCATAGCACAATAATTCTAACATGGTGTTTTGTTTAGCTTCGCTCAAAGTCGCCGTTTGTATCCGAACATTAATAACCATTTTTGCACCAAGCAAATTAGCCTCTTCTTTCATGCGAACAATAGACTCGCGGCGTCCTAACTCAACCATGTCTTCAAATGAACGTATTTCTCCACCAAAAAACAATCGAAAAGATGCTAGCCACTGTGTAAATTGCCCGCAAGACATGACCGTACTTCCCGTTACCAGTTTTGGACTACCTAGCGGATACCCTTCAGGCAGCCTCTTTTCCGATAATAATATAATATGACTGACATTCTCTTCTCTGATTTTTAATGCTGAGCGATGTTTTTCAGTCATCACATAACCAATAACACCTGTTGTCAGCAAAACAAAAGCCAACCAACCCAAAACAATCATGGTTTACTCCTCACGAGCCAAAACCACAGCCGTACCATAAGCCAATATTTCAGAAGCACCAGCAGCAATATTAGCAGTACTAAAGCGAACATTAATCACTGCATTTGCACCAATACGGCGCGCCTCTTCCTTCATTCTATCCAAAGCTTGTTGTCTTGATTCTTCTAAAAGTTCTGTATAACCTTTGAGCTCACCACCAACCATATTTTTAAATCCAGCCATAATATCTCGACCAAAGTGCTTAGCTCTAACCGTACTACCTTGCACCAAACCCAAATGCTTCTTCACAACGAATCCCGGAATGCTTTCAATATTTGTTACCAAAATATTCATAAAACCTTCTTTCTTTATTATTAACTATGATGCATATTGTATTATGCATTAATTTCAACCACTCGAAGTATATCGTTTCTTATATCTGCAGTGGATAATTTTGACATTTTAAAGGATTAATATGCTAGCGATATTAGGCGGTAATGAATTATTACAAATACCAGAAATACAAATCACTCAACGCCGAATTATTCGTACGCCTTATGGCTTACCATCTAGCCCTATCATCTTTGCAAATATTGCAGAAAAGAATATTATTTTTCTGATTCGGCATGGCTATCATCGTTATCTAGCACCTCACGAAATTAATTATCGCGCCAATATTTGGGCATTAAAAGAAGCTGGTGCTCAAAACGTTATTTCCATATCCAGTGTTTATGGCATCAATCCAGAGCTAACCACCGGTCAAATCATCATTCCTCACGACATGATTGATATGACTTACAATCGCTCCCATACTTTCTATGAAAATGAAAAAAAACCATTTATACACACTGAATTTGATACACCTTACTCAGCATCATTGCGACAAAAAATTCAAGCCACTTTATCAAAGCTAAATATTCCTTACCAATCAGAAGCCATTTACACCTGCTTACAAGGACCACGGTTACCAACAGCAGCAGAAACCAAACTATTACTACAATACGGTACCGATGTAATTGGAATGACTGGCATGCCAGAGGCCATTTTAGCCCAAGAAAAAAACTTAAATTATGCCCATGTTTGTAGCATCATTCAAAAACTACCGTTCATTAACAACACAATTACTGACCAACAAACACATCAACAAATCTTAAAAAACATCCACAATTTTTTAACGGAAATTAACAATTAAAAAGACGACTTCTGCCTTGTAAAAACAAGCCAGAAGTTCGATTCTCATGGCTTGCATTGGCAATTCCCACC
>JASLFS010000074.1 GCA_030150505.1 Vitreoscilla sp.
AGCGCTTTTAGCATGTAGTGAGTATCATCAGATGCTAGTAAATCTTTTATTGTGCAGGTGTTATTGGATAATGCCGCTAACAAAAGGGTTCTATTGCTAATGCTTTTTGAGCCAGGTAGGGCAATTGTGCTGTCTTTTAGATTTAATGCAGGCAGATAAATAAAATTTTTCATGAATTTCTCAGTCACATATTTAGATTTATTTTTGTATTCAGTAAAATTAAAAAATTCTATTAATGAAGTTTTTAACCAAGTGCGTACTGATAATACTAGAGCTTTACTATAAAGATAAGGTTACAATATTAGTTTTCATCATCATAACAAGTAAAAAAGGATTTTTTATGACAGTGGTTAACGTCATTGCTTTGGATGGACCAGTGGCTTCAGGTAAAGGAACGATAGCAGCGAAAGTTGCGGACATATTGGAAATGGAATATTTGGATTCAGGAGCCCTGTATCGGTTAACTGCGTTATATGCACAAGAAAAAAACATTGCTTGGGATGATGAGCAGCAACTTGCGAAGCTTGCAGTCGAATTGCCAGTTAGTTTTTCAGTAGCAAAGACATTTTTAGAGCAAAGAGATGTGACTGATGCCATTCGTCAAGAATCTATTGGCATGGGTGCTTCTGCTGTTGCGAAGTTGCCACAAGTGCGCTTAGCACTACTAGAGAGACAGCGTGCCTTTCTTGGTGAAAAGGGATTGGTAGCCGATGGGCGGGACATGGCTTCAGTTGTCTTTCCAAGTGCAATATTGAAGATATTTTTGACTGCAAGCGCTGATGAAAGAGCTCGTAGAAGGGCTTTGCAATTAGGTTACGAGTTAAATGGTGCGGAGTATCAGAAAATTTTGTCTGATATCGAAGCTAGAGATGAAGCGGATAGAAATAGAGCTGTCGCACCTCTAAAACAAGATCCAGATGCATACTTGCTTGATACAACAAACTTAAATGTTGATGAAACCGTTCAAAAAGTGCTTGATTGGTATCGACAAAGTTGAAAAACGTGTACAATGTTACTTCTAAAAAATTTAGGTGGCAACGCTAGGAAGTATCAAGCTTACTATTAAGTTTAATATTTGTGTTGATGCCCATTTGTAGTTTGCTTAGTAAATCTAGGTACTAAGTAATGATTAACTAAACCTTGCACCTCCTAGGTGGTGTATTTTTGAGATATATATGAGTATGGAAAATTTTGCCCAACTACTTGAAGAAAGCTTTGCATTACAAGAAATGGGCGTAGGTGAAATCATCACCGCTGAAGTTGTTGCCATTGATAACAACTTTGTAACTGTAAATGCAGGTTTGAAATCAGAGTCATTGATTGACGTTAACGAATTCAAGAATAGTGCTGGCGAAGTTGAAGTTAAAGTTGGTGACTTCGTAACTGTTTCTATTGAGTCTGTTGAAAACGGTTTCGGTGAAACCAAACTTTCACGTGAAAAAGCAAAACGTGCTGCTGACTGGGTAACTCTAGAAGAAGCTATGGAAAGTGGTGAGATTTTATCAGGCGTGATCAATGGTAAAGTCAAAGGTGGTTTGACTGTTATGATTAACAGCATCCGCGCTTTCTTGCCAGGTTCTTTGGTAGATACTCGTCCAGTAAAAGACACAACTCCTTACGAAGGTAAAGAGATTGAGTTCAAAGTTATTAAATTGGACAAAAAACGCAATAACGTAGTGGTATCTCGCCGCGCGGTATTGGAAGCTACTTTAGGTGAAGAGCGCAAAGCACTTCTTGAAACCTTGCAAGAAGGTATCGTTATCAAAGGTATCGTTAAAAATATCACTGATTACGGTGCATTCGTTGACTTGGGCGGCATTGATGGCTTGTTGCACATCACTGACTTGGCATGGCGCCGTGTTAAACATCCAAGCGAAGTTTTGGAAGTTGGTCAAGAAGTTGAAGCTAAAGTATTGAAATTTGATCAAGAAAAATGCCGTGTATCTTTAGGCTTGAAACAGTTGGGCGAAGATCCATGGAATGGCTTGAGCCGTCGTTACCCACAAAGCACTCGCTTGTTCGGTAAAGTTTCTAACTTAACTGATTACGGTGCGTTTGTTGAAATCGAACAAGGCATCGAAGGTTTGGTTCACGTTTCAGAAATGGACTGGACTAACAAAAACGTACATCCAAGCAAAGTAGTTCAATTGGGTGACGAAGTTGAAGTAATGATTCTTGAGATTGACGAAGAGCGTCGTCGTATTAGCTTAGGTATGAAACAATGCCTATCTAACCCATGGGAAGAGTTTGCTGCTAACCATGATAAAGGCGATAAACTATCTGGCGCAATCAAATCAATTACTGATTTTGGTGTATTCGTTGGCTTGCCTGGCGGTATCGATGGTTTGGTTCACTTGTCTGATTTGTCTTGGGCTGAAGCTGGTGAAGAAGCTGTTCGTAAATACAAAAAAGGCGATGAAGTTGAAGCTGTTGTATTGGCTATTGATGTTGAAAAAGAACGCATTTCTTTGGGCATCAAACAACTTGAAGGTGATCCATTCAGCAACTACGTAAGTGTTAATGATAAAGGTGCTTTGGTTAAAGGTACTGTTAAATCATTGGATGCTAAAGGTGCTGTAATTGCTCTAGTTGATGATGTTGAAGGCTACTTACGTGCTTCTGAAGTTTCACGTGATCGCGTTGAAGACATTCGTAACCATCTAAAAGAAGGTGACGAAGTTGAAGCGGTTATCGTAACTGTTGATCGTAAAAACCGTAGCATCAACTTGTCTATCAAAGCTAAAGACTCTAAAGAAGAAGGCGCAGCATTGCGTTCTGTAGCTGCTAACAACAACGTTGCTAATGCTGGTACTACTAGCCTTGGTGATTTGTTAAAAGCTAAATTGTCTGGCGAAGAGTAAGGATAGGTCATGACCAAGTCTGAGTTAATGGTTCGCTTAGCAGAAATGTATTCTGCACAAAATGATACTCAATTGGTCGCGAAGGATGTAGAGCAAAGTGTCAAGGTGTTGATTGATACCATGACACGAGCTCTTGCAAAAGGTCAGCGCATCGAGATTCGTGGCTTCGGTAGTTTCGATTTGAATCACCGACCTGCACGCGTGGGTCGTAACCCTAAAACTGGTGAAAAAGTAGATGTACCTGAGAAGTATGTACCTCACTTTAAACCAGGTAAAGAGTTGCGAGAGCGCGTCGATCTAAGCGTTGAAAACCAATAAGAAATCGCACCGAATCAGCGCCGCAGTAGCGGCGCTTTTTTTCTTTAGAATAAAGAATAACGAATAGAAAGAGAATATGACTGCGGGCAATATTTTTACTGCACCTGAATATACAAATCATAGTCCTAAATCTTGGTATGAAGAAGCAAAGAAACAACCATGTTTTATTGTTGATGCATCACAAGAAATGGCAATTGGTCATTTAGATAGACTGTGGCAAGAGTTGATGGCGTTCAAGAAAAAACGGAATCGTTTTTTAGGACGAAGTATACGTGCGCCACGTTCTCCTAAAGGCTTGTATTTTTGGGGTGGAGTTGGCCGTGGCAAAAGTTTTTTGATGGATGCTTTTTATGGTTGTTTACCATATAAGCGAAAAAGACGAGTGCATTTTCATGCGTTTATGGCTGAAGTTCACGAGCGCCTTGCACAGTGTAAACATGAAGAAAACCCATTAAATATTGTGGCAAACGATTTATCAAAAGAAGTCAGAGTGTTGTGTTTTGATGAGTTTCATGTCAGTGATATTGCTGATGCTATGATTTTGGGTCGCTTATTAGAAGGCTTGTTTGAGCGTGGGGTGGTGTTGGTTGCTACGTCAAACTTTGAGCCAGATGACTTATATTATCAAGGGCAAAATCGCAGTAGTTTTTTAAATGCGATTGATTTAATTAAAAAGAATTTAACAGTTGTCAATGTGGATGGTGGTGAAGATCATCGCCTTAGAACATTGCAACAGGCAGCAGTTTATTATGTGCCCAATAATGAAGATAGTGCTGCCAAATTGCAAAAGCTTTATCAAGAGCATACCAAAAAACAAGAACAATTAAGTCAAGATATTGTTGTTTTAGGGCGTCCTTTGAAGTGCATTGCTAGAACAAAAGATACCATTTGGTTTGACTTTGAAACACTGTGTTTCGGACCGCGTTCACAGAATGATTATTTGTATTTAGCAAAAAATTATGAAGCTGTTTTTATATCCAATCTTATTAAATTAACGCCAGCGCAACGCAGTGAAGCACGCCGATTAACTTGGCTGGTTGATGTGTTTTATGATTATCGAGTGAAGGTGGCGGCGACAGCTGAAGTTGAGCCTGAGAGCATTTATACTGAAGGTGATTTTGCCAATGAGTTTGTTCGCACAGTGAGTCGAATGGTTGAGATGCAGTCAGAGTCATACTTGGATTTACCTCATTTAACATTGAACCAGCCGTCAGCTAAGCAAAAAAATAAGAATAATCTGTAAAACCTTGCTAGAATACGCTCTGTGAAAATTTCTTATTGAACTTATGGAGAATAAAAATGGCGATTGAGCGCACTATTTCTATTATTAAACCTGATGCTGTTGCAAAAAATGTTATTGGCGAAATTTACAGCCGTTTTGAAAAAAATGGTTTGAAAATTGTTGCTGCTAAATTGAAACAATTAAGCCAAGCTGATGCTGAAGGTTTTTATGCTGTTCACAAAGAACGTCCATTCTTTGGTGACTTGGTAAAATTCATGACTAGCGGTCCTGTTATGATTCAAGTTTTAGAAGGCGAAAATGCCGTTGCTAAAAACCGCGAATTGATGGGCGCTACTAACCCTAAAGAAGCTGCTGCTGGTACTATTCGTGCAGACTTTGCAGAATCAATTGATGCAAATGCTGTTCATGGTTCTGATAGCTTGGAAAATGCTAAGATTGAAATGGATTTCTTCTTCACTGAAGCTGAAATCTGCAATCGTTAATTAAGTAAGAAAGATTCAGGCAGCCTATGCTGCCTGAAAGTATTATGCAAAATAATTTATTGAATTATGATTTAAAAGGTTTAACTGCGCTATTCGAAGAGATGGGCGAGAAACCTTTCCGTGCTAAGCAAGTAATGCGTTGGATGCATCAAGGCAATGCATCTTCTTTTGACCAAATGACTGATTTGGCAAAATCTTTGCGTGCTAATTTGGAATCCAGTGCAAGCATTACAATTCCTTCATTGATGACATCACAAGAATCGGTTGATGGCACGCGAAAATGGTTATTGGATGTTGGAACAGGTAATGGTGTAGAAACTGTTTTTATTCCAGAAGCAGAGCGTGGAACATTATGTATTTCATCACAAGTAGGGTGTGCTTTAGAGTGCACATTCTGTTCGACAGGCCGACAGGGGTTTAATAGAAATCTCACGGTTGCTGAGATTATCGGGCAGTTGTGGTGGGCGAATAAAGCTTTAGGCGTAACGCCAAAAAATGAACGTGTAATATCAAATGTTGTTATGATGGGCATGGGTGAGCCGTTAGCCAATTTTGACAATGTTATTACAGCGCTAAATATTATGCTTGATGACCATGGTTATGGTTTATCACGACGCAGAGTAACAGTATCTACTTCTGGTATGGTGCCACAAATGGATAGGTTGCGAGAAGCGGCACCTGTTGCATTGGCTGTTTCATTGCACGCATCTAATGATACTGTTCGTGACGAAATTGTTCCAATTAATAAAAAATACCCTCTAAAAGAGTTAATGGCAGCATGTAGTCGCTATTTGGTTAATGCACCACGAGATTTCATTACATTCGAATATGTGATGTTGCAAGGTGTGAATGACGAAATACAGCATGCTCGAGAGTTGGTTGCATTGGTTAAAGATATTCCATGTAAATTCAATTTGATTCCATTCAATCCATTCCCTAATTCAGGTTATGAGCGTTCGAGTAATAATAGAATTCATGCGTTTAGAGAAATTTTACAAGAAGCGGGATTAGTTGTTACTGTGAGAAAGACTCGTGGTGATGATATTGATGCTGCATGTGGGCAATTAGCTGGACAAGTAAAAGACAAAACAAAGCGCCAAATTAAGTGGCAGCAATTACAACAGGAGTAAGGTAATGCAATGGTTTCGCCCTGCTAAAAATTTGCTAATTACATTATCATTTTCTATTATTCTAAGTGCTTGTGCAAGTGATGGTTTTCCAAAACAATCAGCTGCAGAAAAGGCCAGAGAGCTATCTCATATTCAAACCGATTTAGCCATAGCATTCATGAATGATGATAATTCTAGATCTGCATTGCAGGCGATTGACCAAGCTATTGCTGCGAATGGTCGAAATATTCAAGCTTGGACTGTTAAAGCAGAAATAGAGCAGAGCCTAAAGATGAATGACAAAGCTCAAGCATCTTTTCGCCAAGCTTTATCTATAGAACCCAATAGTGCTGAAGTTAATAATGCCTACGGATGGTTTGTTTGCCGTGCATTGAAACAGCCCAAAGAATCTATACAGTATTTTGATAAAGCATTGGCTGATCCTACATACCCAACACCTTTTTTTGTTTATTACAATAAAGGCGTTTGTTTTAATATGATGGGAAATCCCTATCAAGGAAAAGAATATTTATTCCGAGCTTTAAACTATGAGCGCAGTTTTTTCCCTGCAAAGAGGGAGATTGCAAGAATTGATTTAGAGCTTGGAGAAGTAAAATCCGCAGAACAATATTTTGGTGAATACCAAAGTAGAGTTGAAACATTAAGTGCGGAAGACTTATTGTTAGGTTGGAAAATTGCCAGAGCGGCAGGGGAAACTCAAGCTGCGTATGAGTATGAGTTATTATTACAAACATCATATCCATATTCAGATGAACTTCGTGAGATTATGACAGGAAGATGAGATGAGTGCATCGGCAGAACAAAAATTTAATTTTGAAAAAGCGCAACAATTAGGTAGCATTTTAAAAAATAAAAGAGAAGAGTTGAATATCTCTATTGGCGAAGTTGCTGAGAGATTAAAGCTAACAACAAAGCAAATCGAATACATAGAAAATGGTGAGTATGAAAGCTTGCCTGAACCCGTATTTGTAAGAGGTTTTTTACGTGGATATGCTCGATTCTTGAATTTGGACGATTCAGAAATAACCATGCAAATTGACGAGGTTATTCCTAGTTTGCGTAAAGCAGCATCCGAAAGCATGGTTCGCCCTGGTGATAAAAGCATTAATTATCAGCAACAAGAAGTGCCAAAATCATTTCCAAAAGCCATTCCTTTTGCGTTAGCTGCGGTTGTTTTGGTTAGTGGTATTTTGATTTGGCAAAATAAAACTGCTGAATCTAGCGATGATAATGATGTTATTGCGTCATTGGAAATCACAGAAGCACAGGCAAGTGTACCAAATGGTAATGTTTTAGTTATCCCAATGGATTCATTGGAGGCAAGTGGATTGGCTGCTTCTGATAATGTAGCAAGTGACAATGCCGCAAGCGATAGTGCAGTTACTTCAAATGGATTGGTAGTAAAAGTGAGATACCGTTCTAATTTGTCGGTAACCGATTCAGAAGGTAAAGTTATACACAGTGGTATCGTTGCCGCAAATAGCGAACATCAATTTACTGATGGTAAGCCGCCTTATGATGTTCGGATTGGATATGGATCTGGTTCTACTATTCAATACGGTGGCGAAGAAGTGGATTTAACAAATCATTTCGTTGATAGAAAAACGATTGCAGTAACGGTGCCGCAGCAATGAGTACAATTTTAAGAAGAAAAACTCATCAAGTTCAAATTGAGCATGTTACAGTCGGTTCTTCTGCTCCTGTCGTTGTGCAATCTATGACCAATACCGATACTGTTGATGCCCTTGGTACTGCGAATCAGGTTAAGGAATTAGCTGATGCTGGTTCTGAAATGGTTAGGATTACTGTTAATAGCCCCGAAGCTGCTAGTAAAGTGGCTGAAATTCGTCAACGATTAGATGATATGGGTTGTAATGTTCCATTGGTAGGAGATTTCCATTTTAATGGTGAGCGTTTACTACAGGAATATCAAGATTGTGCAAAAGCTTTAGCTAAATATCGCATTAATCCAGGTAATGTAGGACGAGGTGCGAAAGGTGATGAGAAATTTGCTTATATGATTAAGCAAGCAATGGAGCACAATAAAGCTGTCCGCATTGGTGTGAATTGGGGTAGTTTGGATCAGAGTTTAGCTAAACGCATGATGGATGCAAATAGTGCTTTAAGTCAGCCATTATCTATCGATGAGGTCATGAAAGAGGCTTTAATCGTTTCAGCATTAGAATCTGCTGAAAAGGCCATGGAAATTGGTCTACCTGAAAACAAAATTATTTTGTCTTGTAAAGTTAGTCATGTGCAGGATTTAATTGATGTTTACCGTGATTTGGGCAGCCGTTGCGAATTTCCATTACACCTAGGCTTAACCGAAGCCGGTATGGGATCAAAAGGTATTGTCGCTTCTAGTGCGGCATTGGCAGTTTTGTTGCAAGAAGGCATTGGAGATACGATTCGTATTTCATTAACGCCAGAACCTGGTAGTGCGAGAACACAAGAAGTTGTTGTGGCACAAGAGTTGCTACAAACCATGGGTTTGCGTAGTTTTACCCCGTTGGTTACGGCTTGTCCTGGCTGTGGACGAACGACCAGTACGGTTTTCCAAGAACTAGCACAAGATATTCAAAAATATTTGCGTGAGCAAATGACTGTTTGGCGTTTGAAATATCCTGGTGTTGAGTCATTGAATGTCGCTGTTATGGGTTGTGTGGTGAATGGCCCTGGCGAAAGTAAATTGGCTGATATTGGTATCAGTTTACCCGGAACAGGTGAAACACCTGTCGCGCCTGTATATGTAGATGGGAAGCGTCATGTTACTTTAAAAGGTGATAACATGGCACAAGATTTCCTATCAATTGTTAATCAATATATTGAAGAGAACTATGGTGAAAATGGAAAAAAACGCTCTAAAAGTCGTGTTATTCCAATTCAACAAAGTTAGATAGTAGAAAAGAAATAATAGTCATGGCGAAAAAATTTCAAGCTGTTAAGGGCATGAATGATTTGCTTCCAAAAGACTCTGCTTTTTGGCAAGCATTTGAAGATATTGTAAAAAAATGGGCAAAAAGTTATGCTTATCAGCAAATTAGAACGCCTATAATTGAACCAACTGGTTTATTTGTTCGTTCAATCGGTGAAGAAACAGATGTTGTTGGTAAGGAAATGTACACCTTCGATGATTATGGTGAATCATTAAGCCTTCGCCCAGAAGGAACAGCTTCTTGTTTACGAGCTGTTGTTGAGAATAACCTTTTGTATAATGGACCATTGAAATTATGGTACATGGGACCCATGTTTCGTCATGAGAAACCACAAAAAGGACGTTATCGTCAGTTTCACCAGGTTGGAATTGAAGCGCTAGGTTATTCTGAGCCCGACGTTGATGCTGAAATTATCGCAATGACTGCGGATTTGTGGAAGAAATTAGGCATTTTAGATGATGTTGAGTTGCAAATTAATACTTTAGGGATTCGCGAAGAGCGTGCAGAGCATCGTGCAGCATTAGTGGCTTATTTGGAAAAGTATGAGCATTTGCTAGATGAAGATAGCAAGCGCCGTTTGCATACGAATCCATTGCGAGTTTTGGATACCAAAAATCCAGAATTGCAAGAGATTGCAAACAATGCACCAAAGCTGATTGCTTATTTGGGTGAAGAGTCTTTAAAGCATTACGAACAATTCAAATTGTTGCTAAATCATTTGGGTATTAAATATGTAGAAAATCCTCGTTTAGTTCGTGGATTGGATTACTATAATATGACAGTATTTGAATGGGTAACTACCAAACTTGGTTCTCAAGGAACAATTTGTGGTGGTGGTCGTTATGATGGATTGATTGAAGAGCTTGGTGGTAAGCCGACACCATCTGTTGGATTTGCAATTGGTATAGAGCGGTTATTATTGCTGGTTCAAGAATTTGGTTCATTAGTAAGTAATGATGTATCTGATGTTTATGTTATGCACCAAGGTGAAGATGCATTAAAAGTCGCAATGACTTTGGCTAAAGAAATGAGAGATCATGATTTAGCAGTGGGTTTGCATTATGGTAGCCATGGTTTTAAAAATCAAATGAAACGAGCAGATAATTCTGGAGCGAAGTTTGCCATTATTTTAGGCGACAATGAAGTGAAGGAACAAACTGTAACATTGAAAGACTTACGAGGAGACCGTGGTCAAATCACTGTTGCACAATCTGCGTTATTAGAACAACTAAATAATTGGAATAATTGTTAATTATGGCAGCTTTCGATTTACAAGATCAGGAAGAGTTGGACAATTTCAAACGCATGTGGAAAAGCTGGGGAAAATGGGTTTTCACGCTGTTAGTGCTAATTGCATTCTCTTATCTTGGTTATGTTATATATCAAGGTCAACAAGAGAAAAAAGATGAGCAAGCAGCTGCAGTTTTAGCTCATTTAGTAGAAGAGGCGAATGCCAATAATACGAAGTCAGTATTGCAAGATTTAAAAACATTGCAAGAAGACTTCCCTCAAAGTATTTCTACTACTCAGGCGACATTAATGGCAGCGGCAACTGCTTTTGATGAGGGTAAATATGATGATGCTGAGAAGCATTTATTGTGGGCTCAAGCTCAAAATAAAAATGCTTTAATTGATGCGCAAATTTTACAGCGTTTGGCTACAATCAAATTGCAGCAGCAAAAATTTGATGAGGCATTAAAATTTGCACAAACTAAGGTTGCAGATGAATATGAAGTTATGATGCTAGAGTTGCAGGGTGACATTTATGTTGCGAAAGGTGATAGTAAAAACGCAAAAGCTAAATATGCTGAAGCGTTGCCAAAAGCAGATAAAGAATTACCAGGCTATGAGCTTTTACAACTAAAGGCATCGCAATCATAATGCAAGATGAGACTAATAGTGCGATTGGCACTATTAGTCATTTAAAATGATAATATTCTTTTATAAAGAATATTTACTGTAGTGATTACAGTAGACATAAGAGTAAATTTATGAAACCGACTATTGTACTAGTTGGCAGACCCAATGTTGGTAAGTCCACTTTATTTAATCGATTGACACGTAGCAAAGATGCTCTAGTAGCTGACTTGCCTGGTTTAACACGTGATCGGCATTATGGACACGGTAGGATGGGCGATAAGCCTTATTTGGTTGTAGATACTGGCGGTTTTGAGCCTATTGTAGATAGTGGTATTTTGCATGAAATGGCTCGTCAAACTTTACAAGCTGTTGATGAAGCAGATGCAGTTATTTTTTTAGTAGATGCTAGAACTGGGCTGACACCTCAAGATAAGCTTATAGCCAATGCACTTCGCCAAACAGAAAGACCTGTATATTTAGCTGTTAATAAAGCTGAAGGTTCAAACAGAAGTGTTGTTGGAGCTGAGTTTTATGAACTTGGTTTAGATGATCCTTGGATTATTTCTTCAGCACATGGTGATGGCGTGTATGATTTAATTCATACTGTTTTAGAAGAGTTTCCTGAAGAAGATGAAGAGCAAGAAGTAAAAGATTATCCAGTATTTGCAGTAATTGGACGACCAAATGTGGGTAAATCTACTTTGGTTAATGCAATTTTAGGAGAAGAGAGGGTTATTGCTTTTGACCAAGCAGGGACTACTCGAGATTCTATTCATATCGATTTTGAGCGTGGGGATAAACCTTATACCATTATTGATACAGCAGGTGTTCGTCGTCGTGGTAAAGTTAGTGAAGCCATTGAAAAATTCTCAGTAATTAAAACCATGCAAGCCATTGAAGCGGCAAATGTTGTTGTATTGGTTATGGACGCTGGTCAAGATATTGCGGAACAAGATGCTACGATTGCAGGATTTGCTTTAGAAGCAGGTAAGGCTTTAGTGATTGCAATCAATAAGTGGGATAGTGTTGATGCAGAAAGAAAATTGGAAATTAAGAAAGAAATTGCTAGAAAATTGTATTTCTTAGATTTTGCAAAATATCACTATATTTCAGCATTGAAAGTTAAAGGCATTGATGATTTGTTTAAATCAATTAATCAGTCTTATCAATCAGCAATGCTAAAAATGTCAACACCAAAAATTACACGAGTATTGCAAACAGCAATTGAAAGACAGCAACCACCACGCGCTGGTTTGATTCGTCCTAAAATGCGTTATGCTCACCAAGGTGGTAGCAATCCTCCTATTATTGTTATTCATGGTAATGCATTACAAAAAGTACCTGAAAGCTATACGCGCTATTTGGTTCAAACGTTTAGAAAAGCTTTTCATTTAGAAGGAACGCCATTAAGGGTTCAGTATAAATCGACAGATAATCCTTATGCGAATGAAGAAGGTGTAAAACCTAAAGCGGAAACATTAAGACGAGTGTCTTTAAGTAATCGTATTGCAAAAAGCGAAGCGAAAAAGCAATTCAAGACAAAAAACAAAAAGAAAGTTAGCATTAAGAAAACAAATTCTCGCTAAATATGTTAGCATAGAAAACTATGCGATGTATCACAAACTTATAAAACCGATTTATCAATCCTGAGGGAGTCTAAATTAAATGAATAATAAAGGACAATTACTACAAGATCCTTTTCTAAACGCATTACGAAAAGAGCACGTTCCAGTATCAATTTACTTAGTAAATGGGATTAAATTACAAGGTCAAGTTGAATCATTTGACCAGTATGTTGTTTTGTTGCGTAATACATCAGTAACACAAATGGTTTATAAGCATGCTATTTCTACTGTAGTTCCATCTCGTTCAGTGAGTATCAATCACGAAGGTCGTAGTGGTAGTACAGCTGAAGCAAGCGAATAAAATATTCAAAGCCTCTCTTTAATAGAGAGGCTTTTTTTATTCATCATAAACAATTCCTTGCATTTTCTCTTCAGTGCTCATATTGTTATAAGCATTCAACCAAATATTTTCTTCTGATAGTTGTATGGTTTCTTGTTGAGTGACTTGTGCTTCTTGAATAATATTTGTATTGTTTTCACTTTTTGTGAATATAAATATCATCATAAAAATAATTAAATTAAGACAGATAATTTTACTAAGGCTTGTTGTAAGCTGATTCTTTATGTATTTTAGTGGCTTACTAAGATTTGAATGGCTATAAAGCTGAGGAAGAATTGATAGTTGATGTTTCATTTTTGCCCCTTGTTTATTTGTAACAATAAATCAAGTTTACCTTTGTTTTTATCAAGAGACAAATTGAATTTGTCTATCTATACTGAATTTCTTCATTAATTTCTAAATCATATTTTATGCATGAAATGGTTGCTGGATTATTTTGCCTATTTGAAATATAAAAAAGCAGCACTATGACTAGTGCTGCTTTTTTTAAAGCCAATGAGAAGGTTAGGCTAGGGCTTTTCTTGCATTTGCAAACATGCGATACCAAGCACTCAAATGTTCCCATTCTTCTGGATGCCAGCTCATCTGAACCGCTTTAAAGACACGTTCTGGATGAGGCATCATAATAGTTGTACGACCATCTTGGCTAGTTACAGCAGCAATTGCTTCTGGTGATCCATTTGGATTCAGAGGATATTGTTGTGTTGCTTGCCCATGGCCATCGACATATTGTGCTGCAATTTTGACTTGGCTAATATCTGCTGTGTTTTCAAAAAGAGCACGGCCTTCTCCATGGCTGACAACAACGGGAATAATGCTATCTGCCATGTCTTGGAAAAATAGAGAAGGGGATTTTGCTAATTTAAGCATACTGACACGAGCTTCAAACTGCTCAGATTCATTGCGAGCAAATGTTGGCCAGTTTTCAGTGCCAGGGATGATGCTGGCTAAATTACTCATCATTTGACAGCCATTACATACGCCTAGGCTTAATGTATCTTGGCGATTAAAGAAGCTAGCAAACATATCACGCAATTGATTATTGAATAATATGCTTTTTGCCCAACCTTGTCCTGCACCTAGTACATCACCATAACTAAAACCACCACAAGCTGCTAATGATTGGAAGTTTGCAAGGTCAACTTTACCTGTCATTAAATCGCTCATGTGAACATCATAAGCATCGAAGCCGGCTTGTGTGAAAGCAGCAGCCATTTCAACTTGTCCGTTTACGCCTTGCTCACGCAATATTGCGATTTTAGGCTTAATGCCGCTGGCAATGTAAGGTGCTGCAATATCTTCATTGACATCAAATGTTGTATGAGCGAAAAGCGCACTTGCTTTATCATCACTTAGCAATGCAAATTCGCTATCAGCACAAACAGGATTATCACGTAGTTTTTGGATATGGTAGCTGGTTTCTGACCAAGCTTTTTGCATATCAAGACGTGATTCGCTTAGTAGGACAGTATTGCCATTTTGGATAACTAAGCGGTCGCTGCCACTGAGGTGTCCCAATAAATGAATGCTGTTGGTTAAGTTGTGTTCAGAGAATAATGCACGAATTTCAGCAACATCGTCATTGTGAACTTGAATGACTGCACCAAGTTCTTCGTTAAATAACGAGCGAATCGTTGCATCTTTTAAATTATGGCTATTTGGTGTAGCTGCTTCAATAACACTTGTAATATCAATATTTAAGCCAATATGACTGGCAAACATCATTTCGGTAAGCGTTGTTAGTAAGCCACCATCACCGCGATCATGGTAAGACAATAATTTATTGTCATTAACCAGTTCTTGGATAATTTGATAGAAGCTTGCTAATTTATCGCCATTTTCAATATCTGGAGCAAAATCAGTTAGTGATTTGTAGACTTGAGTTAATGCGCTACCGCCTAAGCGTGAAGCACCTGAACCTAAATCGATTAGCAACAAACTAGAGTCTTCAACATGCTTTAATTCTGGCGTAACTGTTTTCTTAACATCTTGTACTGGTGCAAAAGCAGTGATAATGAGTGATAGAGGAGATGTAATTGATTTCTCCATGTCATTATCTTGCCATACAGTTTTCATAGATAAAGAATCTTTACCAACAGGAATGCTGATATTCAGTTCTTGGCAAAGATTTGAAACAGCTTCGACAGTGCGATACAGTTTTTCATCTTCACCGGCATTGCCACAAGGAGCCATCCAGTTTGCAGATAATTTAATATTGCCTAATTTACCAATGTTAACGCTAGCAATATTGGTGATTGCTTCACCAATTGCCATGCGGCCTGAAGCTGGCGCATTGAATAATGCTAAAGGTGCTTTTTCACCCATTGACATTGCTTCGCCGTGGCATGTATCAAAACCCATGCTTGTAACAGCGGCATTCGCTACAGGAGTTTGGAAGCGACCAACCATTTGGTCTCGAGCTGTTAAGCCCCCAACACTTCGGTCACCGATGGTGATTAAGAAGTTTTTGCTAGCGACTGTTGGTAAGCGTAGTATGCGGTATACGCTATCTTTTAAGTCAATTTTGCTGGTATCAAAAGCTGTATTTTGTGGCGCAATGTAATTGTCTTCGCGCGTTGTTTTTGGTGGTTTACCTAGTAATACATTTAATGGTAAATCTACTGGGTTATTACTAAATAAGTCATCTCTTACTTGTAAGTGACCATCTTCAGTAGCTGTTCCCACAACAGCAAATGGACTGCGCTCGCGTTCACAGATGGCACGGAATGTTTCTAAGCTTTCTGGTGCGATGGCTAAAACATAGCGCTCTTGTGCTTCATTGCACCAGATTTCCATTGGGCTTAAGCCATGCTCTTCTAGAGGGACATCACGCAGTTTGAAAATGGCACCGCGGCCTGCATCATTAACTAATTCAGGGAAGGCATTTGAAAGACCGCCTGCGCCAACATCATGAATTGAAATGATTGGGTTTGCATCTCCAAGTTGCCAACAGCGATCAATGACTTCTTGTGCTCGGCGTTCAATTTCAGGGTTGCCTCGTTGAACGGAGTCAAAGTCTAAATTCTCACTGTTTGCACCTGTATCCATACTTGATGCAGCGCCACCGCCTAGACCGATTAATAAGCCTGGACCACCTAATTGAATTAATAATGAGCCAGCTGCAAAGATATGTTTTTCAGTTTGTGCTGCTTGAATATTACCCAAACCACCTGCCAGCATAATTGGTTTGTGGTAGCCGCGCATTTTATCTTCATGCTGTTCTTCAAAAGTTCTGAAGTAACCTAGTAGGTTAGGGCGACCAAATTCATTGTTAAATGCAGCGCCACCAATTGGGCCATCAATCATAATATCTAAAGCACTACTAATTCGCTCTGGCTTACCATATTGTGATTGATGATGCGAATATTGTTCCCAAGGTTGGGTGAATTCAGGAATGTTTAAATTTGATACGCTAAAGCCTGTTAAGCCAGCTTTAGGGCGAGCACCACGACCAGTCGCACCTTCATCACGAATTTCACCGCCAGCACCAGTTGAGGCTCCGGCGAAAGGAGAAATGGCTGTTGGGTGGTTGTGTGTCTCCACTTTCATCACGATATGAGTGTCTTCATCGTGATAGCGATAGCCTTGATCTTGGTTGGCTGTCGGGTAGAAACGTTTTATATTGGCACCTTCAATTACAGAAGCATTGTCTTTGTAGGCGACAATGGTTCCTTCTGGACTTGCTTTGTGGGTGTCACGAATCATGCCAAACAGGGTTTTATCTTGTTTTTCGCCATCCAATGTGAAATCTGCATTGAATATTTTATGGCGACAATGTTCTGAGTTTGCTTGTGCAAACATCATTAATTCTACATCGCTTGGATTGCGACCTAGTTTTTGATAGTTCTCAAATAGATAGTCAATTTCATCAGGAGATAGTGCAAGTCCTAATTGTTGGTTAGCATGAACTAATTGAGCTTTGCCACCTGATAGGATATCAATTGAGTTATAGGTTTTAGCTTCAGGATGAATGAAAAGTTGGTTTGCATCTTGCAATGTAGGCAAAATGGTTTCAGTCATTCTGTCATGCAAAATATTGAGCCAAAGTTTTTTATCGGCTTCTGTTAAATTTCCTTCAATCCAAACAGCCATACCACGCTCAATGCGGTTAATATTATTTAAACCACAGTTATTCGCAATATCGGTTGCTTTTGATGCCCAAGCTGAAATGGTGCCTAAGCGAGGGGTAATCAGGAAAAGATGTTTTTGTTCAGAAGGGTTGGGTAATTCAGTTTGAGACGCGTCGAGGAGGGCGCATAATGCATCAATTGAAGAAGCTTGCAAAGCATTTTGACTATCGATAAAGTACCAAAATTCGGTACTCAGGTGCACATCAATTGGCAGGCCAAGTTGTTGTGCTTTTTGCATTAATTTATCCAGACGGAACTGAGACAGTGCCACTGGACCTCGCAAAGATAAAACCGCTGACATTCTATCACTCACAAAGCATTGAAATGGGTGTGTATGATACCGCAAATTTGGTAGCATTTCTGTTAAATTAACAAATATAGTGATAAATAATTACAAAGAGATTGCTAATAATTACGCTGAATATGTTGATGTAATATATATTTATAATATTTACTGTTGAAGGACGAATGATGAAAAAAATTGAAGCAATCATTAAACCATTTAAATTAGATGATGTTCGTGAAGCATTAACGGAGGTTGGGGTTTCAGGTATGACTGTTTCAGAAGTTAAAGGATTCGGTCGACAAAAAGGGCATACCGAAATTTATCGTGGTGCTGAATATGCTGTGGATTTTTTACCAAAAATAAAATTGGAAATTGTTTTACCAGATAATTTGGCGGATCAAGCTATAGAAGTGATTATTCAATCTGCTTATTCAGGCAAAATCGGAGATGGTAAAATTTTTGTATCAACGATAGATGAAGCCATTCGCATTCGTACGGGTGAGCGTGGCGAAGATGCTATTTAATCATTGAGTGTTAGATTTGTTATAAAAAAAGGTGTGGGATTAGCCACACCATAAGCTCTTATATAGAGGAATGAAAGATTTTTACAATCAGGTATTTTAATTATTTTTCGGCTTTCGCATCTTGATTGACTTGTTTACGAACCCAGAAGAATAAGAATATTGCAATCACGATAATGACAGCAATAGTAACAATTGACAAAATACCCACATCAGATTTGAATAACTCAGCCCACAACTCCATATTATGTCCTTTTATGCGAAATAAATAAGTGTGCTTATTAATATTTTAGATAACTTTATGCTAAATATGATTATTATTGTAGTCTGAAATAATAAGTTAACCTTGATTCACATCAATCAAGGAGGGTGCTTAAGTCTTTAAATGATCATTCATTTGACTAAAAGCAACTGTTAATCGTTACTTGTTTTGCAGTCATTTCGGTTTGCTATGGTTTGAAGCTTGAAACAGCCATCTAAAACAGGGATAATTTCAATTGTTAAATCATCGTTTCACGTTATTATTTTGAAATGTATGTATGAAATGATTTTAATTCAGTATGTTACTGATAATTGAACAAATAATTAGGTTACTCAATGACTTCTAAAATCGCTAATGCTATCCGCTTCTTGTCTGTTGATGCTATTCAAAAGGCTAATTCTGGTCACCCTGGCGCTCCGATGGGAATGGCAGAAATGGCGGAAGTGTTATGGACTAAGTTTTTAAAACACAATCCGAAAAATCCTCAGTTTGCCAATCGTGATAGATTTGTATTATCAAACGGCCATGCTTCAATGTTGTTGTATAGCTTGTTGCATTTGACTGGTTACAATCTCAGTATTGATGATTTGAAAAATTTTCGCCAATTCAAAAGTAGAACCCCAGGCCATCCTGAATATGGTTATACCGATGGCGTTGAAACAACAACTGGACCATTAGGTCAAGGTATTGCCAATGCTGTTGGTTTGGCTTTGGCTGAGAAAATTTTGGCTGAAGAGTTTAACCGTCCTAATTTTGATATTGTGGATCACAATACTTATGTATTTTTAGGTGATGGTTGTTTAATGGAAGGTGTTTCTCATGAAGCAGCTTCTTTGGCTGGTACGTTGGGATTGGGTAAGTTAGTCGTTTTTTATGATGATAATAATATCTCAATCGATGGTGAAGTAGATGGTTGGTTTACAGAAGATATTCCAGCACGCTTTGCTAGCTATGGTTGGCATGTTGTTGCCAATGTAGATGGACATGATGTTGATGCTATTACAGCTGCAGTTGAAGCAGCTAAAGCAGAACTCAATAAGCCAACAATCATTTGTTGTAAAACAGTGATTGGTAAAGGTTCTCCTTCTAAGCAAGGTACTTCAGCAACACATGGTAGCCCATTGGGTGATGAAGAAATTGCTAAAACTCGTCAGGCATTGGGTTGGGATAGCGCTCCTTTTGAAGTGCCTGCTGATATTTACGCAGCTTGGGATGCTAAAGAAGCTGGTGAGAAGTTAGAAAACGCTTGGAATGAATTGTTTGCAGCTTATCAAGCTCAGTATCCAGAGCTAGCAGCTGAATTTGTTCGCCGTAATGCTGGTGAATTGCCAAGTAACTTTGATGAGTATGTTCAAGCTGCTTTGAATGATGTTTGTAATGAAGCAAAAACCATTGCTACACGTAAAGCCAGTCAAAATTCAATTGAAGTGTTGGCAAAAGTATTGCCTGAATTGGTAGGTGGTTCTGCTGATTTGACGCCATCGAATCTAACCAATTGGTCTGCTTCTAAAGCAGTTACAGCACAAAATGGTGGTAATTATATCCATTATGGTGTTCGTGAGTTTGGTATGGCTGCTATGATGAATGGCATGACACTACATGGCGGTGTGCGCCCGTTTGGTGCAACATTCTTAATGTTTAGCGAATATGCTCGTAATGCGTTGCGCATGGCTGCATTAATGAAAATTAATCCAGTATTTGTCTTTACTCATGATTCAATTGGTTTGGGTGAAGATGGTCCTACTCATCAACCTGTTGAGCAAATTGCGACATTGCGTATGATTCCAAACATGGCTGTTTGGCGTCCATGTGATACAGCTGAGTCATTGGTGGCATGGGCTGAAGCAGTGAAAGCTGATGATCATCCAAGTACATTAATTTTTAGTCGTCAAAACTTACCATTTGTACAACGTTCACAAGAACAGTTGGCTAATATTGCTCGTGGTGGTTATGTATTAAAAGCCAGTGAGCAAGCTGCTCAAGCGGTTATTATTGCGACAGGTTCTGAAATTGAGATTGCTTTGGCTGCTCAAGCTGATTTGGCTGAGCAAGGTATTTATGTCAATGTGGTTTCTATGCCAAGTACCAATATTTTTGATAAACAAGATAAAGCATACCGTGCATCTGTATTACCAAATGATTTGCCTAAGGTTGCCGTTGAAGCTGGCGTGACTGATTTTTGGAGAAAATATGTTGGTTTAGATGGTGCTGTTGTGGGTATTGATCATTTCGGTGAATCTGCTCCTGCGAAAGTATTGTTTGAAGAGTTTGGTTTGACAGCAGTGGCTATTGTTGACGCAGTGAAGAATGTTTTGTAAAAAATATTTTTGATATGGTTAAAAAGCCTAAGCATTCACGCTTAGGCTTTTTTTATTAACAATGCAGATTGATAGAGAATAGCCAAGTCAGATTGTTTGCTGCTATTTATTTTCTTTCATTAATCTTAAGCTATTTAATGTCACTAATATGGTAGCGCCCATATCAGCTAAAATGGCAATCCAAAGTGTTAGCCAGCCGGGAATAACCAATAGCAAAGCTAAAAGTTTAAGTGATAAGGAGAAGCCAATATTTTGCTTGATAATGCGGGTTGTTCGTCGGCTAAGCTGAATTACATATGGTAGCTTACTTAAGTCATCTTGCATAAAAGCAATATTAGCTGTTTCTAGTGCTGTGTCTGTGCCACCTTGTCCCATTGCAATGCCTAATGATGAAGCAGCTAGAGCAGGGGCATCATTCACGCCATCTCCTACCATGGCTGTTTTGCCTATGTCAGTTTGAAGCTTTTGAATGAATTGCAATTTATCTTGTGGTAATAAATTGGCTTGTATTTGATCAATGCCAATTTGATTGGCTACTTTTTGCGCTGTGTGAGAATTATCCCCAGTGAGCATGATGGTTTTAATGTTTTGCTGGTGTAGTTGTTTGATAACACTCGCTGCGTTATCACGGATGCTATCAATTGCAGCAATATACGCAATGATTTCTTGTGATGTACCTAATAACATCACGGTTTTTTGTTCTTGTTGCAAGGCAATGATTGAATGATTTAATGTTTCAGGGAGCCTTATTTTTAGATATTCTTCAAAAAGAGCAGGATTACCAATGTAGTATGTTTGCTTGTCAATATCAGCTTGAATGCCCTTGCCAGTAATGGCTTGAAAATTAGCGATGCTTTTATCAATAATATTATCTTGTTGATTCACATGACTCACAATGGCTTTTGATAAAGGATGTTGTGACTGAATTTCTAGTGCTTTTGCAATGGCGTAAATATCATTTTCAGGGTGATTATTTAATACAATAAATTCGGTTACTTCAGGACTACCTTTGGTTAGCGTACCTGTTTTATCAAAAGCGATGGCTTTGATTTGGCTGGCTACTTCAAGGTAAATACCACCTTTAATCAAAATCCCTTTTTTTGCAGCATGTCCAATTGCAGTCACAATAGCAACTGGTGTTGAAATAACCAATGCACATGGGCAACCAACCACCAATACAGCTAAGCCTTGGTAAATCCATTGATACCAATTAGCGCCAAAGAAAAGTGGTGGTACGATGGCAATGAGCGCTGCAATCATCATAATAATTGGGGTGTAGTATTTGGCAAAATGGTCAATGAATTGTTGTGCTGGTGCTTTTTGTAATTGTGCTTCTTCTACTAATTCAACAATTTTGGCTAACGTAGAATCTTTCGCCGCTTTGGTTACACGAACTTCTAAAGCACCTTCTTCATTTAATGTGCCAGCAAATACTTCATCACCAATGGTTTTATTAACAGGCATTGATTCCCCAGTAATAGCAGCTTGATTTAAGCTAGAATGCCCAGAAATGACTTCCCCATCCATTGGAACTTTTTGTGCAGGTTTGATGAGCACAATATTGCCAACTTCCACATCACGAATGGGCATGACTTTCCACTCATTCCCTTGCTTAACCAGTGCGTCTTGTGGAGCCATTTTAATCAGTGATTGGATGGATTGGCGTGTTTTATCCATTGAATAGGCTTCTAATGCTTCATTTATTGCAAATAAAATAACAACAGCTGCGCCTTCCAGATATTCTCCAATAATGACTGCACCAATGATGGCTATTGTCATCAATGTATTCATATCGAAAATTAACTTAGATAAATTTTTTAAACCCTGCCAAAATAAAGTGTAACCACCAATGATCATTGTTGCTAGATAACCAACAAGTACCAGGGTGTTATTTGGATTGTCGCTTTTGCTGAGAAAATAGGTAACTGCTAAAACAATAGCTGCGATGCAGACCTTAATGTTTTCTGGTTGTTGGTAAAATGGCTTTTGAATGGTGATGATTTCTTGGTCTTCTGAGAAAATTTGTAAATTCTCAAATGCGCCTGCTTTGGTAATGTCAGTTAATGAAACATCACCACTAATGGCTACTTTGCTAGCAGCAAAGTTGACTGTAGCGCAGGTAACGTTAGGCAGTTTGTTGAGGTTATCTTCAAATGTGCTCGCACAATGAGCGCAAGTTAAGCCCTCAATTTTATAGGTGGTTTTACTATCACCATGTTTTGCACTATGGGCATTTTGTGGATGATGGCAATTGTTATCTGAGCATTTTGTTGGGCGGTTATCTGATGACATGATGATTACTCCTCATTTTTATGCGTAATTGCCGTTAAAATTAGTTCACGGATATGTTCATCATCTAAAGAATAAAAAGACATTTTGCCATCTTTTCTAATCTTTAAAATAGCTTGCTTATGTAAGGTGCGTAAATGATGCGAAGTTGTTGCGACAGATGCACCAAGTATGTGAGCTAAGTCACAAACGCATAGCTCATCGCATTGACACAGAGCATATGCAATCTTGAAGCGATTATTGTCTGCTAATGCTTTAAATAATAATGCAACACTGGCTAAGTTTTCTTTGGCAATGGCGGTTAATGCCATATCCACTTTGTCGGGCTCGTGTGGAGCGATATCGCAATGATGATGTTGGTGCATAAGTTTTCATTCAAGTAATTGTTTGAATGATTGTAATGGCATTAAAATTTATATTCAAGTAATTATTTGAATGAATAGAATTTTTTAATGAGAAAGCGAGAATAGAAAGTGGTAATATAACCCGCACCAGATTCACACAAAATAGATAATTTATTTTTATAATTGCTTAGTTTCAATTAAAAATTAGGGAAATTTATGTCAATAAAGCAATGGCTCAAGGGGAAAGACATTGAATTTAGTGTCAAACGTTATGGTATTGATGCATTAAATTTTATGGCTTTGGGGTTATTTAGTTCATTATTGGTTGGTTTAATTTTAAAAACAATTGGTACTTGGGCAGGTTTGCCATGGTTAGTAGATATTGGCACGCAAGCACAAAGTTTAATGGGCGCTGCAATCGGTGTAGGCGTGGCTTATGCTTTGAAAGCGCCGCCATTGGTTATGTTCTCTAGTGTGATTACAGGGATGGCTGGAGCAACGTTAGGTGGGCCTGTTGGTTGTTTTTTTGCAGCAGCTTTAGGGGCTGAGTTTGGTAAGTTGGTTAGTAAATCAACACCTATCGATATTGTTATTACACCATCTATAACATTAATTGTTGGTATTGCTGTTGCTCAATATATTGGGCCACCCATTGCTGTTTTTATGAACGCATGTGGCGCTTTAATTATGTGGGCAGTGGAGTTGGAGCCATTTTTAATGGGAATGCTGGTGTCAGTCATTATGGGCATGTTATTAACATTGCCAGTTTCTAGTGCAGCCATTGCTATTTCATTATCGTTAAGTGGATTGGCAGCTGGTGCGGCAACTGTTGGTTGTGCAACTCAAATGGTTGGCTTTGCCGTCATGAGTTACAAGGAAAATCGTTTGGCTGGTTTGTTAAGTCAGGGATTAGGAACCAGTATGCTGCAAATGCCGAATATCGTGAAAAATCCTAAGATTTGGATTCCAACCATTGCTGCCAGTGCTATTTTAGGACCTGTTGCAACGATGGTGTTTAAAATGCAAAATATTCCATCTGGTGCTGGTATGGGAACCAGTGGATTGGTTGGGCAAATTGGTACGATTACAGCAATGGGAGACAGTACTTGGGTGTGGTTTAGCATTGGAATATTGCACTTTGTTTTACCGGCTGTGTTAACGTTACTGATAACCGCTTTCTGTCGTCGTCGTCATTGGATAAAAGATGGTGATTTGAAATTAGATATCTAAAAAAAGCTGCGTTAGCAGCTTTTTAATATTAAGAGCGCATGGCATTTTTAATTTTTTGATCAGTTTTGTATTGAGATAAGGCATATACCGACCAAATGACAGCAGGTAACCAGCCAATAATGGTAATTTGTAATATGAAACAAACAATACCTGCAAAAGGTCTGCCAATGGTGAAAAATTGTAACCATGGTAGTAATAATGCGATTAGTAATCTCATAAAAGTATGCTTTAGATGTTATTAATATTGAATATGTTAATGTTTTGAATTTGTTTAATCAATGGTTTTGTATCTATTGATTATGTGAGATAGAAAAAAAGGCCAGATTAATGGCCTTTTTTGTGGTTGATTATTGATGAGGTTCGCCTTGTTGTGGCGAGTAAGGGCCGTAAATTAAACCATTTTTTGTTTGAGCCGATACCAATTTATAATTGGCTTGTGGCACTAAGTGATGGCTACGATTATTACTGGTATCAACTACCTGTTTGACCAATGCATTCACCAATGAGCCCAGAATACCTCCGGATTGATCACTTTGCTCAATGGCTGTTGCTTTCCCTGTCCATAAAGGCTGACTTGTCTTGGCATCAATTAATTTTCCTTCCACGGTTACTTTAGAAGTGCTGGATATAATCTGATATGAAGAACCAAAATCATGGATGGTTAAATACAAGATGGCATCCGGAGCAAAAATCTCATTTAATTTTCCAATGCTTATTTTTTGAATGTCATCTGCTTCATATAAACCATTCGATTTAAACGTTTCCTCTACAACGCCTACAGGTAAAACATAATAACCAGATTCGCCCACAGGATATGATATTTGGGCATAAACGCTATTGGTTGCTTTGACATCGGGTGAGTGGTTTATTGGTGGCAAAATCAAAATAGATTTTGGTTTAGATGCTTGAAAAGCAGAATGATCCGTGCTCGGTTCATCCATGTTTGCGCAGCCAAATAAACTTAAGCTGACCATCAAAATTGAGAGCCATTTCATTGTCTTTTTCATTTGCTAACCTGAGAGATAAGATAATTCATGTATTGAGTAGACTCAGGATAAATTGTTTTCTCTTTTGATAACAATGAAATGCCTTTATCACGTTGTCCTGATTTGATGTACAGCATGCCTAAATGCGCATAAAGTCCAGGGGCGACTGTTCTATTATGCTCATGGGCAATTTGAATGCTTTTTTCTAGTTTCTGAATTTGCTCATCAATTGATGATTGGCCTTCTAAGCCATCATAAACCACACTTTGGTAATCTCCCCAGGAAAACAAAGTGGATTGCTGATTGGTAGCACAAGCAGTTAATAGAAGTAGGGAAGCTAGGCTGCAGGCCAATAAATATTTTTTCATGAGTAACCTAGTTATTGACCAAGCGGTTGCCAAGCATTGGTTTCAATGCCTTTAACTAAATTATCGACAGCATTTCGAATAGCAAGATCCAAAACTTTGCCATTGAGTGTTGAATCATATCCTGCTGTTCCACCGAAGCCAACGATTTCTCGGTTAGATAAGCTATATTCACCAGCACCTTGAGATGAGTAAACAACTTGTGAAGTATTGACATCAACAATATTTAAGCTAACTTTTGCATAAGCAATTTGTTTTTTACCACGACCTAAAATGCCGAAAAGTTGATGGTCACCCGTTGTTTTGCGTCCAAACTCAGTAACATCGCCTGTTACAACATATTTGGCACCAATAATTTGGTTATTTTTTTTGTTAAATTGAGCTTCACGTTGTAATGCAGATAAATTAGCACGATCCATCATATTAAAACGACCAGTTTGGTGTAAATGAGTCATTAGAATTGTTTGTGCTTGGCTGCCAAGTTGATCAGAGCCGTCAGAGAAGACGCCATTGCTAAAGCTGGATTTGTTAACAAATTGGCCGATGGCTAGATTTGCTTTAGGACCTTGATATGAATAAGCGCTGCTAGAAGCAGATGTTTGTTCAACATTTAATGATTGAAAAGATTCAGATGCGCAACCAGAAAGTAATGCTAAACCAATAATTGAGATGGTTAGTTTCTTGATCATAATACGGTATTCTTTCATTTATATGAATGAGAAAATTCCGTATTATAACTTAAAATTTAATTTTCTATTAATAATTTAAACTGATTTCATTCGTTTTTTAGAACGTTCAGCTCTCTTTCTTTCTCGCAAAAATGCAATTGCCTGTTGTTTTTCTGATTCAGAACCCAGTTCAATATCTTTCATAGCCTGCCGAATGGCTGCTTGATCAATAGCATCTTGAATTTTTTCTTGTACCAATTGAGTTTGGTTGCTTGGAGCAACTGCTTTATCGACTAATTTTTCTGCTTTTGCTGCTGCTTTATTGAGTAAATCTAAAGGATTGAAAGCTGCTTTAGGAGGCGTTGCTTGTGTTTGATGATTTAAATTGGCTTCACGTTGCGCTAGATATTCGGTGCGCTCTTGTTTATCACGCGATAGGCGATTTGTATGCCAAGTGTATCTTGATTTTGCATGAGCTGCGGCACGTTCTGATGGCTCAATAATGCTTGAATGGCTTAGATAATCATCTTTTGGTAAAAAATCATTATCGACATCTTGCATGTGAATACAGTCAACAGGGCAAGGTTCAAGGCATAATTCACAGCCAGTACATTCATTTGTTAATACAGTATGCATTAATTTTGTTGTACCTAAAATAGCATCAACAGGGCATGCTTTAATGCAGGCCATACAGCCAATGCAAACATCCTCATCAATCCAAGCAATGGCTTTTGGTTTTACAGACTGCACAGGATCGGCAATAGGAATGATTGGAATATCAAGTAAAGAAGCCAAAGCTTGGATAGTGCGATCACCACCAGGAGGGCATAAGTTAATTTCTGCTTGCTGATTGGCAATGGCCTCTGCATAAGGCGCACAACCAGAGTAACCGCACTGACCACATTGTGTTTGGGGTAATTTTGCTTCTATTGATTCAATCATTAATTTTGTACTAACCATGTCTTTTATTTAATCCTCTCCAGCCGAGAGCATTTTAACATAGCAAGCTTGAGTAAGTGCGGTTTATAACAATTGTTCTAAGTGTCTTTTAAAAATACTTTGCTCTTCTTGTAGCGGTGCGAAAAAGTCATTCATGATTTGATTGATTTGTGGGGTTAGCTCATCTGCAATTTTTTGACCCGCATTGGTTAAATACAAGGCTTTTGCACGGCTATCTTCAAGAGCGACAGTTCTAAAAAGCAATTGTTTTTTTTCGAGATTTTTAATGACTTGAGATGTGGTCATGGCATCAATACAGGCTTCATTGGCTGCCATAATTTGCGTAACAGCAATGTGTTGTTGAGAAAGTTTAGCAATGCTCGCTAGGAGTAAATATTGAGGTAACGTTAAGTTGTAGGGCTTGATAATGGGTTTAATATTCAGATCCAGCGCTTGCTGGCACTGGATCAGTAGTTGATATAAGTTAGACATGGTTGTAACTTTAAATGATAAACTTATATTATATGTGTTTTTATAATATAAATATATATTAATATTTTATAAATATAAGTTGTCGCAATGCTGCTTGTGTCTTTGGTCTAAAATAAATTTTTCCCGTCGTTTAATTAATTCGGCTTTCTTGGGGCAGGTGGTATAAGGTAGATTTTTAAATAACCTTTTCTCATTAATCCATTTTCTGATGTCGATTTCTTTGCTCATAGATACTCCATCATTGGTTTTGATAATTAAATTATATATTATTGTTAGTATGATTTATTTTTATGACATTTTCTTTATATTAAATCAGATTTTATTACATATGGATGAAATTTATTGAATTATTTGTCTTTTATTGATATGAAAGAAACAGACAAAAAAAATCCCGCTCTTTCGAGTGGGAGATTTGCACTATATTTGCAAAAGTGTGCCAAATATGTACCATTTATTCAGTGCTTTTATATATCGCATTGATATATATGAATATTACTGGTGGAGGCGGGGGGAATTGAACCCCCGTCCGAAAGTCCTCTACAGCGAGTCCTACATACTTAGTCATCTCTATTGGAATCTTATTTTTCAATTGCCGAGTGACAGGCCAGAGAAAAACCAGTTACCTTAGGTCTTATTTATTACTAAGTAACCCAGCAATAAACCAGCCAATGTAAAATAACGTTGCTGTAGCTTGCGCTACACGGCCCATTGGCCAACCGCTGCAACGTCTAGCATTAAGCTGCTAGAGCGTAAGTTTCGTCGTTTGCGACTATTTAAATTCAGCGTTTTTACGGGCAACTGAACTCCCGGTATGCACTCTTCTGCTTTGCAACCCCCGTCGAAACCAAGATCGCCCCCAGAAGGATTGGCCATTATAGCTAAATTATATTTATATGGCTAGGACTTTGTGCTTTGAGGTGGATTATGTTTTATAATAATGCTGTTTTTTGTTGCGAGTAAAAATTCATGTTTGATGTTAACACCCAAGATGTTCGTCGTTTTTTTGCCTTGGTTTGGCAGTTGCGTTTGGAGCCTTTGAAATTAGATGCTTTGCAACAGAAGGCTTTGCGAATTATTGAAGCGCATCCTGAATATCATCATTATTTGAATAATGTTGAGCGTTATTTGGATCGAAATTGGGCGCCAGAGCAGGGCGAAACCAATCCGTTTTTGCATATGTCATTGCATTTGTCTATACAAGAGCAAGTTGCTATCGATCAGCCATTTGGGATTCAACAAATTCATAAGCAATTAATTGCTAAATCTGGCAGTTGGATGGAAGCTGAGCACTTGATGATGGATGCTTTGGTGGAAACCATTTGGCAAGCTCAGCGATATGGTAAGGGTTTGGACGTGAATGAATATATCACCAGATTACGCCGTCTTGTGGATTTGGGACAAGAGGATAATGCACGGATTAATCCCCATGAAGTGCCTGATTTATAAAGTATGTAGTACTTTTTTTGCAGCTTGAATGCCATGCCAAGCAGCTTCTTCGAAAATAGAGTAACCAGATAAGTCGCTGTGAGCGAATAAAAGTTTACTTTGATGGTTACGCAAAGCTTTTAAGCCGTTGTTGTGTATTGAGCCTATCGTAGGGCTTGCCATTGCGTGGCCTCGAATGGTGAGTTCTATGTGTTCAACTCGTCCCCAAAATTCTTTGCCGTAAACGGTGTTTAAGTCTTCACTTGCTAATTGAATTAATTCAGCTTGTTCGGCTTTTTGTAGCCAATTTCTCATTTTATCAGCGGGTAGAAAATCTAAAGCACGGTAACTGGTTAATACTGTTTTTTCTGGTTTGGCGACATAAATGCCTTGATGAGTACTATTAATATAGCCAAGCGCAGGGCTAGGATAGACGACATTGTCCCAAGCCAATTGGCTTTTTTCTTTTGGGAAACTGTTTAAAACGAAATTCCCAATTAGCCATGGTGCGTAAGTTGGCATATGCTTGGCTGCCTGAAAGCCATATTGCTCAATGTTATGAACAATTTTATTGGCAATGTATATTGGCATCGCAGAAATTGCATTTGTTGCATGAATAATGTGAATTTGATTTTGATGATAAATATGAATTTCTACAAAATCTTGATGCTCTTTAATGAATAATGCACTTGAAAACAGTGAATAGCGATAAGTTTCAGGGAGCCTATTCAGCATTTTTATATCTGTTATCGGGCTAATTTTTAACCAATCTCGCATTCTGGTGGATAGATTGCCTAAGCCATTATTCCAAGTTAAAAGCTGGGGAGTATGATGGTTTTTCTCATGGTTTCTTGCTGCGAAATATTGTAAACCAGCCCAAGCAGATACTTGATCAATGCCTTGCCCATAATCATCCAAGCAACAATAATTTAAATACCATAGCAAGCTATCAGATGCATATTGATTTTTTTGCAGCCATGCTGAAAATGTGATGTTATCAAGTGCTAGCCATTTTGGATCTTGTGAACTTTTGGCAATGGGAATGGTGAAGGTTTTTAATCCATCGGCTCCAATGGTATTTTGTAATATTTCGATTTGATTAAAAAAACGCTGACTATCTGTATCAAGTTCCGGCAAAAGTTCATTTTGCCATTTCGTGTTAGTGAATAATCTTTCAGCAGGTGCATGCACCAAGGAAGCTTCATCATATTGCTGATTTTGATATAAACCAATGTCGCTTAATAAATCGTTTATATAATCAGATTCAATGGTTGGTGTTGGTAAATAATGGGCGCCAGTAGGATATTGTAAATCTTGATATTGTCCAAAAGCATTATTGCCATTTTGTTCAGGGCCTTCTAAAAGCAACCATTTTTCGTGGCCTTGCTTCTTTAGCCACCAGAGCGCAGATAAAGCTGCTGCGCCGCTACCGATGATAATAGTATCAACTTCAATAATATTTGGATTAACAGGCAATTTTTTTTGTTGGAAATCACGAATAAAGTGCCCAATTTCCATGCCCGGATAGCGCACGGAAACACTGGCTGATTTGGGTTTTAAATAATGATAGCCAATAGCACTAGATGAGCTAACCAAAGCAAAACCTAAGCCATGGCTTAATAGTTGGCGGCGAGTGAGTTTCATTGTCTTAAAGCCTTGCGCCAATCTTCTTCAAAATACTTGACTAGAATTTGGGTATTTAAATGATTGGGTTCAACATCGTTGTAAACAGGCATATCTTTGGGAAACGAAAACATTTGTTGAGTTGTGTTTTCATCTAAAAAACGGGTTGGAACCTGATAGCTATTTGGAATAGAAAACTCATGGTTTTTACTTGCTAAAATAAATCCCCATTCGCCAAAAGACGGTACATAAACATGATAAGGCAAAGTATTAAAATGTGCAGTTTGTAATGTTTTATTGATGCTTCCAAAAGCTTTAGGAGCAAAGTAAGGCGATGTTGCTTGTACAACGACCATGCCTTGTTCGGAAAGATGTTTGGCAACTAATTGGTACATTGGAACGGAATATAATTTCCCCAATGAGAAATTAGAAGGGTCGGGTAAATCAATAATGATGGCATCAAATAACTGTGTTTGATTTTCTAACCATTTGGCAGCATCTTGGTTAATAACAGTGACTTTCTCATGATTCAATGAGTTTTGATTTAATTCAGTTAGTTGAGATGATGTTTGAAATAATTCAGTCATTTTAGGATCTAAATCAACTAAAGTGATGTTCTGAACCTGAGGGTATTTTAAAATTTCTCGAACCGCCAAGCCATCTCCACCACCTAGCACCAAAATATTTTTGGCAGCAGGAACATTTTCCATCAGGGGTAATACCAAAGCTTCGTGGTAACGAACTTCATCAGCAGAAGAAAACTGTAAATTACCATTAATGAACAAACGAATATCTTGATGGTATTTGGTAATGACTAAACGTTGATAGGGGGAATTGCTTTGGAAAACGATATTGTCACCAAAGTAACTTTGCTCAGCTTTTTCAGTAATGGTATTGGCAAACATAAATGCCGTTAATAAGGCAATCAGAACCAAATGACCTTTTATGCGCAAAGCTTTACGGCTTGGTAATTGTTTTTTAAAAACTTGGATGGTAATGATGGCTACCAAGGTGTTTAAAATACCAAAGAATAAAGCACTGCGAGCCATACCTAAATACGGTGCTAAAACCAATGGGAATAACAATGAAACGGCCAGGGCACCCAAGTAGTCAAATGTTAGAACCTTACTAACCAATTCTTTAAAATCTGTTTGATACTGATTTAAAATTCTCATGACCAGTGGAATTTCCATGCCGACAATGGTGCCAATAATTAAAACCAAGGCATATAGAACCACTCTAAATGGTGCGCTGGATAAACCAAATAAAATAAATAAAACTAGGGCACAAATGCCACCAATTAAACCAACCAATAATTCAATATCGATAAAACGGGTTAATGCATCTTCATCTTTAATGTAACGGGTTAAATGGGCGCCAATGCCCATGGCAAATAGGTAGCTGCCAATGACGGTAGAAAACTGGAGAATTGAGTCGCCTAATAGATAACTAGCCAGTGCGGCAATGATCAGTTCATATGCTAAACCACAGCTGGCAACAACGAATACGGAGATAATTAAAGTGCGGTTTAAGTGCATAATATTTATTAGGTAACCAAAATAAAATAATGAAGAAACTGGGCGAGTTTAGCATATTAGTAAACTGAATAACGATAGGAAACTAAAGTTGGTTATGTCATAATCTTGTTTATTGAAACTTTTTAATAGTTATTTGGATATGGCAGAAGAAATCATTTCTCAGTATTTTCTGTATTTGAAATACATGTCACTGGCTATTGCTATGGTGGTTGCTTTTGCAGCAATTTATTTGAAATTAACGCCAGTTAAAGAGCTAGAGTTGATTAAGCAAGGCAATTGCGCTTGTGCATTGTCGTTTGGTGGTGCATTAATTGGATTTTGCTTGCCAATGGCATCTAGTATGACGCAATCGTGGACGCTGATTGGATTTTTCTTGTGGGCTTTATTGGCAACCATTGTGCAGTTATTGGTGTATTTTATTGCCACAAGAATGATTAAGCATGCTAGCCATGAGTTAGCTAGTAATAATATTGCTGTTGGTTGTCTATTTGCTGCGTTTTCTATCGCTATCGGATTAATTAATGCTGCTGCATTAACATAGTTTTTATTGAGGGAAAAAAATGCTAGGTCGTTTTATAAAAAAACAATTTATTGATGTTATTCAGTGGCAAGATCCAGATCCAGAAGTGTTAATGTGGCGCTTTCCTGTGGCTGACCAAGAGATTCAAAATGGTGCAAGCTTAACAGTACGAGAGTCACAATTGGCATTGTTTGTTGATGAAGGGATTGTGGCGGATAGTTTTGAGCCGGGTCGCTATCGATTAACAACGCAAACGCTGCCAGTTTTGACCAACTTAAAAAACTGGACCAAGCTATTTCAATCGCCATTTAAATCGGATGTTTATTTCTTTAATACCAGACAACAATTAGCAAGACGTTGGGGTACTTCGCAACCAATTACAGTACGCGATACTGAATTCGGCATGGTAACTGTGCGTGCTTTTGGTATGTATTCTTACCGAATCAGTGACCCTGTTAAATTCTTTAAAGAAGTGAGCGGCGTAACTGATGAATATTTGGGACGAAATTTAGAAGATCAGCTGCGCAATATTAGTTTGACTCAGTTGGCAACATTGTTTGGTAACAAACAGGTTCCATTTATTGATATGGCAGCCAATCAATCGGCGTTATCTGAATTGATGGAACAAAGCTTGAATGAGCAGTTTGCAGCTTTGGGATTGCAGCTGGATTCTTTCAGGGTTGAAAGCATCACTTTACCTGATGAGTTACAAGAGAAATTAAATGAACGCATTTCTATGGGAATCGTGGGCGACTTAAACCAATATACCAAATACCAAGCAGCAACGAGCATTCCTATTGCAGCGGCAAATGAAGGCGGAATGGCTGGTATTGGAGCAGGTTTGGGAGCAGGGATGACTGTTGGACAGATTATGACCCAATCTTTACAACAAGGTTTGACAACTGAGCCATTACAAGCTGCACCTGAACAAGCTTCCCAAGAGCCTACACAGAAACTTGCTCAACTGAAAACATTATTGGATCAAGGTTTAATTACTGCAGAAGATTATGAGCAAGCTAAAGCTGAAGTGCTTAAACAATTAATCGGGTAATCCATTTTGTTAGACAGTTTTTTCTTTTCGCACTGCCCAAGCTGTGGTGCACAAGTTAATGTTCAATCAGCAACGGCTGTAACTGTTGTTTGCCAACATTGCCAATCAACCTTGGTCTTTAAAGACCAAGGGTTGTCTATTTCTGGACGCCACTCTGCTATTTTAGAAGATTATACTTCTTTGCAAATTGGCAGTAGTGGCATGTTAAATGGTGAGTATTTTCAGGTCATTGGGCGACTGCAAATTCAATATGAAAATGTCCAAGCTTATGATGTTTTAAGCCTTCCAACAAAAGGTTCTTGGAATGAGTGGTATCTTCAGTTCTTTGGCGGCAAAACAGCATGGTTATCTGAAAGTAATGGTCATTTTGTTTATCTAGAAGAACAAGGGCCATGGTCATATCCAGAACTACCGATTTATATTGGCTTAAAAGCTGGTGTTAGTATTGTTAAATATGACCGAAAAGATTTCGTTGTTTCTGACGTTCGTGAAGCAACAAGAGTTAAAAATGCTGCAGAAGGTGAGTTGCCTTTTTTATTGACGGATGATCAAGTAATTCGGGTTGCGGATGCTCGTCATGGCAATGAATTTATAACATTAGATTTTACTGAAGATGATATTATTCCTGAGTTGTTTGCAGGTTATGGTGTGGCACTTGATGCGCTGAATATGGCTAATTTGCGCAGCATGGATACCGTTAAAGATAAGGCTGGTCATTTAAAAGGCAAAATCACAAAAAATGATTGTCCTAGTTGTGGCGCATCTTTAACGTGGATTCCTGGTCAAGCAACACATGTTACTTGTGAATATTGTTATTCTCAGGTTGAATTTTCAGAAGATGTTGCTACTTTGGTTAAAGTTAGCAGCATGAGAGAAGCACAGGATTATCATATGTCCTTAAAAATCGGGCAAACAGCTCGGATTAAGGGACGTCGATGGGTTGTAATGGGGTTCATGTGCGTATCTGAGATTCGTGCAGATGACGCTTTTGATGTGGTAATGCATGATAAAAAGCGTTTGGGCATGCATTCTGTGGGTGGATTATGGTATGAGTATTTGTTGTTCTCATATCCTGATAAATTTATGTGGTTGATACAAACACAGAATGATAAATGGTCTGTTGCCAATACATTGAATAAATGGCCTTTGCTGGATTATAAATTACAACCATTGCAGAAAAACAATAAACCATTGAATTTGCTTTATCGTTATGGTGGTAAAGTTGAATTTGCAGCAGGTGCTTTTTATTGGCAAGTTAGTCCAAATGACATTACATTTTATACTGATTATGGTACTGAAAAACAAAAAATCAGTGCAGAAATTACATCTTCAGAAATGTCATGGAGCCGTTCAAAAGAGATTCAAAAGAGTGATTTGAAAGAATGGTTTAAGCACAGTGTTGATGAAAGTCAGTGGAAAAAGAAACCATTGTTTTCTCATAATTCTTCTGCGGTATCCGCTGGAAGTGAGTATCCTGAAAATGCTAAATCTTTGGCTATCATTTTAGTTATTATTTATTTTGTTATCAATTTACCTATTTTATGGATGGCTGAAGATTTTGATAATCTTTTTTGGGCAAGTGTGGTTATTTTAGGCATTGTTCTAGGACCTCTAATTAAAGAGTCAGATGATTAAAAGGCGAAAGAATGAAAGCATTTTATGTTTGGTATGCCATTGGTTCTGTAGTGTTTGGGACAATGTTTAATTATTGGGTCTTTGAAAAAGACCGAAGTTATAAAAGTTCAAGTGCAGTTTATCGAGGTAGTTCAAGTTGGCACAAATGATTTTTCAATATTCCTCACGTGGATTGCATGGCATTTGGGATGCTTATGGTATTTCATTTAACCTGTTAGATAATGAAGTAGAAATTTTGCAAGTATTAAAGCAGGCTGCTCAAGCAGTACATGCCAATATTTTACAAGCGCATACGCATTATTTTGGTGAAAATATGGGTGTAACAGGCGTGTTAATGTTGGCTGAATCACATATTAGCATTCATACATGGCCTGAACACGGGTATGCAGCGGTTGATATTTTTATGTGTGGAAATCAAGATTTAGAACCAGCATTATTGGTATTGAAGAAATACTTTCAGCCTCAAAAAAGCACTTGGAATGTTTTAGAGCGTGGTCGAGAGAATTGAATCTTTTCAGGGAGCCTATAGGCTCCCTGAAAAGATTTAGAGACCTAATTCATCCCAAATTGAATCAATTTTAGCAGTCACTTCAGGGTCTTTTTTAATCACGCGTCCCCATTCCCGATCAGTTTCACCTGGCCATTTATTGGTTGCGTCTAATCCCATTTTCCCGCCTAAACCACTAACTGGGCTGGCAAAATCTAAATAGTCAATGGGCGTATGGTTGATTAGCGTTGTATCTCGTACTGGATCCATGCGAGTGGTAATGGCCCAAATTACTTCTTTCCAATCTCGGATATTAATATCATCGTCGACGATAATAATAAATTTGGTATACATGAATTGGCGCAAAAAGCTCCAGCAGCCCATCATGATGCGTTTTGCATGGCCAGCATATTGTTTTTTGATGCTAACGATTGCCATGCGGTATGAGCAGCCTTCAGGCGGTAAGTAAAAATCAACAATTTCAGAAAATTGTTTTTGTAACAACGGCACAAAAACCTCATTGAGTGCTTCACCTAAAATGGCGGGTTCATCAATGGGTTTACCTGTGTAGGTGCTATGATAAATCGGATCTTTACGCATTGTAATGCGTTCAACTGTTAATACAGGGAAGTAATCTTGTTCATTGTAATAACCAGTATGATCGCCATAAGGTCCTTCTAATGCCACTTCATCAGGATGAATCACGCCCTCTAAAATTATTTCAGCTCGGGCTGGCACTTGTAAGTCATTGCCAATGCATTTGGTTAATTCTGTCCTTGAGCCACGTAGCAAGCCTGCAAATTGATATTCGCTTAAGCTATCAGGAACCGGCGTAACCGCACCCAATATGGTTGCTGGGTCGCATCCTAATACGACAGAAACAGGATAGGGTGTATTGGGATGAGCCGCTTTATGAGCTTGAAAGTCCAAAGCCCCGCCACGGTGTGCCAACCAGCGCATGATAAGTTTATTTTTGCCGATTAGTTGTTGGCGGTAAATACCTAAGTTTTGGCGTTTTTTATTCGGACCACGTGTTACGGTTAAACCCCAAGTAACCAATGGTGCGACATCTTCAGGCCAACAATGTTGAATAGGCAATTTATACAAATCGACCTCATTGCCTTCGATAACGATTTCTTGGCATGGTGCTTTTTTAACCATGTGTGGAGACATATCCCATAATGCTTTTAGTAATGGTAGTTTGCTAAAAGCATCTTTCATGCCTTTTGGTGGATCTGGCTCTTTTAAGTAAGCCAATGTTTCACCAATGGCTCTTAGTTCTGTAATGTCTTTGGCTCCCATACCCATAGCAACTCGTTCGGTTGTACCAAATAAGTTTGCCAAAACAGGGTAAGGATAAGCTTGCCCTTGTTCATCAACAGCATTCTCAAATAATAATGCAGGCCCGCCACTGCGTAATACTCGATCGGAAATTTCAGTCATTTCCAAATAGGTTGATATGGGCTTTTTAATTCTTTTTAATTTGCCTTGATTTTCTAATTGGGAAATAAATTCTCGTAAATCTGCATATTTCATGAGAAAGCTTTCTGATTAAGTGAATATGGAATATAAGGTGCATTATAACGTTTATTTTTAGCCATCAGGTCGAAAAGGCTCGGGTTGATTGTTTATGTAAGCTTAATGAATGGATAAATTAATTTAGCAAAATAAAATACGATGGCCATTGGTATTGTATGACATAGCTGATTTCAAGATAGCATTATCAGGTGTTTTTCCTACTGTCAATTTATTTGACTTTGAAATCAATGCCATTAGCGATAATATTCATGAGATTAATACCCACTAATAATCCATTTTGAGGATTGGGTCTATCTAAAAGGAGATGAGTGATGAATAGAACAATACAACCACTTCATGATGCAGCCAAAACTGGAAATATTGAGCAGCTTAAGCAATTGCTGCTTGAAGATAATACGATGATTGATTCAACCAATAGAGCTCGACAAACAGCTGTCTTAATAGCAGCCATGAATAAAGAATATGAAACAGTTCAGTTTTTGATTGAACAAGGCGCCAATCTAAATTTACAAGATGAAACTTGCCTGAATCCATTTTTATGGGGTTGTCTTCAAAATGATTTAACTCTTGTACGAATGATGGTAAAAGCAGGAGTGAATCTCGATGTAACAACACGATTTGGTGGTGTAGGAATAACACCGGCAGCAGAAAAGGGTTATGTTGAAATTGTTAAAGAGCTGCTTGAAACGACAGAGATTAATGTTAACCATACTAATACTGTTGGATGGACACCGCTTTTAGAAGCGATTGTTTTGAATGATGGTGGTCAAAAACAGCAAGAGATTATTCGTTTACTGTTGGAATATGGCGCTAATCCCAATATGTCGGATAAGTATGGAAAAACGCCACTCACATTAGCGAAAGAAAAAGGCTATGCTCAGATTGCCGCAATACTGCAAGAAGCTGGTGGAATAGAGTAGTTTAATTTAATTGAATTTTATGTAGAAAACCTCTCATTTGAGAGGTTGTTAACTGGCAAATCATGATTAGTAGATTTGTTTATAACGAATGAGGTGCTATAGCGCGATTGGCTTGTTCCGAACGTATTGTTAAGATATTTTGTTTGTAGTTTATAGAATAAATAAACTGGTTGATTTCAAAGGAAACCTCTTTTTCGTCACGATTGCTTAATTTCTTAAGACCAGTTTCAAAAGCTTGATATAAAGTTTTTGGAGTGGAGTGAGAATAAGCAGCTAAAGAAGCAACGATAAAATTTTTGTGTGTGGCATCTAATTGGCGCAAAGAAGATGTTTCTAATGACAATTCAAGCCCATGGATCTGTGTATCTTCACGATTGATTTCTGCTATTAATGTGAGCTCAGGCGAGTAGTGATATAGGAAGCCTGGTATATCACCTTCCGTATAAATAATATTTTCAGGTGCTATGGCTTGCTCTTGCTGCTGTGTTAAATAATGATTGGCATCTTGAGCTAGCTGTTGGCTAGCGAGTGTTTCTTGATTGACATCTGTGCTGATTTCATCCAGCTGTTCAAGTTCTTGCCATTGTTCTTGTAACCATTCTTGCTCTTCTTCACTTGCTGTTAAAACAGCAAGCTCAACGCTGGCAGGATTTTCATCTTTGTGAATCATGCTTGCTGTTTGATTGGCTTCAGAACCGTTTGTTTCGGAAGGTTTACAGGCAGCCATTTGTGCAATGATGATGGTTAAGATAATACGGAAGTAAATGGATTTATTCATGACAACTTTGAACCAAGATTAAGCTGGTAACCAGTACCAACCATAAGTAAATAAGAAACCCTGAATGATAACATAGTGCTATTTTTAGCTGAAATTTTAAATGTTTGAGCCTTGTTTTGCAGAGCAATTGATGAACGGTTATTTTGCTTGTAAGAATTATTTTTTTTGTAAAATTCAATAATTAACAATATTTAATACGCATATTTATATTCATTTGTAATAATTTGTAATTGTATAATATTCATATACTTCGATAATAAGAACAATGCTTATATTTCATTGTTTTTATTTTAAATTTTTAATATCTATTTGATTTTAAATTGGTAATGTTAATTTATTTGATGATATTTAAATAATTATTTTTTATTTTTATGTTTTTAACCGTCATCATGTTATAGAAAATTATTGGTATTGATTGAAGTAAACTTAAAGATAGTTATGCATATATTTAAAATAAGTTGAGCTTTGAAAAAAAGTGCAAACAGGGTTTTAAAATAGGATCGCCTTATTTAATATTTATTTACGCTTAAACCAAATAAGGAAAACCATGAGAAAACTTGTATTACTATTAGCAACCAGTGCAGCATTCATTGGTAATTATGCTGTGGCTCAAGACGTGAATAACGATGTTGAAAGTTCAATTGTTTCACCAGCAGTAGAGCAACAAGAAATGACACCTCCTGTGGTAGAAGATGAGGATGTAACTGTTAATAGTGCTGCTTCAGAAGAGGAAACGCCAGAAAGCAATCTTGCTGATGAAGCTCAGGCAAGTGAGATTTAAGCCAGACAATAGTTCAATAAAAGCAGGATGATTATTTTAAAAACCACCTTAGGGTGGTTTTTTTATATCAGTTGGTTTTGTTATTTGTTTATTTAAATATAATTATTTTATCTTTAAATAAATTGCTGAATTTCTATTAAAAATCCCTTATGATGAAAAGATCCATTATGGGTATTTAGGGGAGAGATAATATGAAATTAAGACCAGTTGATAAATTAATGTTATTGATGTTGTGTGATTTATCGAAAAAACGCTCAGAAAGAAGCATTAATTTTAATTTAATCGAAAAAGCTTTAATCAGTGATAACGAATGGAGCCTTAGTTGGAAAGAGTTTCAGTTGACTGATGGAAGTGATGATAATGAATCGGTGCTGATAACATCGCAAATATTGTCCATGTATCAAGTGTTATACCGCTCATTTTTGCGCTTGAATAGGGAAGAGCAAAGAGAAGTGATTGATGTTTGTATGGGAGAATTGCCACTTTTTATTGGGTTTAGTAAAGAGATGGAATATGAGCATTATAAAATCGCGCAATTTTTTATCAATGAAATGGGTTTGTTTAAAGAGCTATCAAAAGTATTGAGCTTTGACAGTAAAAAAGAAATGATGCCTTTGTATCAGCGCATGTTAAAAACTTTCAATACCGTTACTCATACCAAAGGATATGTAAAATGGTTATCGAAAGATGGCATTATCTTGGTGGTTGTATCTTAACTATTTATACAGATATTCTTTCTTTTTGAATCAGTAATGGTTTGTTATTTTAGATTTAATTGTCATTAATGGAAAATATATGCCGTTTAGCTTAGAAGAACGACAAGCGTTACTTGCTTTAAAAGGAGTGGGTGAAGTTGTTTTGTCGAGGTTGGAAAGTATCGGATTGGATAGTTTCGATTCACTTAAAACTGCAGAGGTGGATGATGTGTTATTGCATATTAGTCAGTTATTAAAATCAACTTGTTGGCGAAATAGCCCGCAAGCAAGAAAGGCTATTCAAGATATTATTCACTGCGCTCAAATGAGTTGATTTTTCAGTGTGATTTTGACTGAAATATTTATTTTTTATATTGAATTTGCTGAATGTGATAAGTAGGTTCAAATCAATTAATTGGGTATGACGATATGAATAAAATTAAATATATTATTTTGACTTTGTTTTTAGCCGGGTGTGTTAGTGCTGGTACAAAAGAAAGCGAAGTGTTTTATATCAATGATCAATTGGTCGATTGTGTTGGGGTTGCACCGATGAAATGCATGCAAGTGAAGAGTTCGCCGACTGGGTCGTGGCAGTTCTTTTACGGGCATATCGATGGTTTTGATTATGAAGAAGGATATGAATACACCATTAGTGTGTTGAAAACCAATATTAGCCAGCCGCCAGCAGATGGCAGCAGCGTGAAATATAGCTTAATTAAAATAATAAACAAAACCAAAACGGAGTTATCAGAATAGGTATTTATTTATCACGCGCTGGAAGTTTTAGATAGATATTGAAGCGTTCAGTTGTATGATTTTTTTGATAAAAACCAATACAACTGAACAATTACTTATAACACAACGATAATTAATTTTTTAATTCATCATCATTGTCATTGTTTAAAATTTGATGATTGGTTTGGCGCATTAATTGGCTGGTAATGGTGCCGGCCGTCATTGAGCCACTAACGTTCAGTGCGGTACGTCCCATGTCAATTAATGGTTCTACTGAGATTAGCAATGCAACCAATGTGACTGGTAAGCCCATGGCTGGTAAAACGATTAACGCAGCAAATGTCGCTCCACCACCAACGCCTGCAACTCCTGCTGAGCTAATGGTTACAATGCCGATTAATGTTGCTATCCACATAGGGTCTAATGGGTTAATGCCTACTGTTGGGGCAACCATAACCGCTAACATAGCAGGATAAATACCAGCACAGCCATTTTGACCAATTGTTGCACCAAAAGATGCAGAAAAGCTGGCTATGGATTCTGGAATGCCAAGGCGGCGAGTTTGTGCTTCAACATTCACTGGGATGCTTGCCGCACTTGAGCGACTTGTAAATGCAAATGTTAATACAGGCATAACTTTTTTAAAGAATCTAATTGGATTGATACCAGTAAAAGCAATTAATAAACCATGTATCACAAACATAATGAACAAGGCTAAGTATGAAGCGACTACAAAGCTACCTAGATTAATAATATCTTCTAAATTGGAGCTGGCGACCACTTTGATCATTAAAGCCATCACACCATAAGGTGTTAAAAGCATAACCAAGCGGACTAATTTCATAATCCAAGTTTGCAAAATATCAATGGCAACTAATGCTTTTTCACCTTTTTCAGGGCTGTCTTTTAGCATTTGTAAAGCAGCAGTGCCTAAAAAGGCCGCAAAAATAACAACGCTAATAATAGAAGTTGGGCTAGCACCTGTTAAATCTGCAAATGGGTTACTTGGCACAAAAGATAAAATTAAATCAGGTAAGCTTAAATCACTCACTTTACCCATGTAATTCATTTCAAGAGCACTTAATCTTTCTGTTTCTTTAGCACCTTGTATTAAACCTTCTGCCGTTAAGCCGAATAAATTGGCAATAGTGATGCCCACTAAAGCTGAAATGGCTGTTGTGAATAATAGTGTACCAATGGTTAGGAAACTAATTTTACCAAGAGAAGAGGCTTTATGTAATTTAGCAACGGCGCTTAAAATGGAAGCAAAAACCAAAGGCATAACAACCATTTGTAGTAGTTTTACATAGCCATTACCAACGATATTAAACCATGTGATTGATTCTTGAATGATATTGGTGTTATTTGAGTAAACAACATGCAATCCTAATCCATAAAGTACGCCTAGTACTAAGCCTAATATTACTTTTTTGGATAGGCTCCAACCTTTTTTAGCAAATTTACTGATGACGAATAACAGCAATACAAAAATAATAATATTGCTGATTAATGCGAAACTCATTATTGTTATGTCCGAAAATAGAAGTCAATCGACACATTTTATAGTACCAGCCAGAGCGACTCAAATAATTACTAATTATAAGCCTGTTGAATTATGTTATAAGGCACAGTATGAATAGAATTTATTTTAAAATAATTTAATATTTGATTTTTAAATTAAATATAGGAAGAACAATGATTGTTATCAGTGCTTGTCTGTTGGGTTATGCCGTTCGTTATGATGGTTCTCATAAGCTAATGAATGCATTAAAAAACATAGAGAAAAAGGGATTAGCAATAGGAATTTGCCCTGAAGTTTTAGGCGGATTACCAACACCGCGGACAGCTGCTGAGATTGTAAAAGGGGATGGTAATGATGTATGGGCTGGTTGTAGTCAGGTTTTAACCAAAGATAACGAGGATGTTACCGAAGCATTCAAAATAGGCGCTCAGCAAGCATTACAAATATTAATAGCTCAGCAAATTACACATGTTATTTTAAAGGCTAATAGTCCTTCTTGTAGTAGCCAGAATATTTATGTAGGCAAGTTTGATGGCTCCATGAGCGCTGGTGTGGGTGTGACGACGGCCTTATTGTTAAAAAATGGCATTACTGTTTGGGATGAGAATCATCCTGAGCTGATTCATTGGATACAAGATTATATTTCTCGTTATACATGATAATTAAGCAAAATATTATTCTGATAAGGATGGGAATAATAGCTTGTTATTTAATTGTGGCTATATGCTACTGATGAACACGAATAATATGATGAATTCTATTCGTGTGGCTGTGCAATATGAGCAATATGGCTTATCATTGTTTTTTTGTTAATGGCGCGCGAAGAAACGCAATGAAACACATACATATTATTGGCATTTGTGGCACCTTTATGGGCGGGGTAGCAGCTTTAGCAAAAGCAGCTGGGTTTAAAGTAACCGGTTGTGATGCAAAAGTATATCCCCCAATGAGCACGCAATTACAAGCACTTGGTATTAATTTGGTTGAGGGCTTTGAGGCTGAGCAATTACAAGATTATCCAGCTGATATGTATGTGATTGGTAACGTTGCAAAACGTGGTATGCCTGTTATCGAAGCCATTTTAAATCAAGGATTGCCTTATACCTCTGGCCCACAATGGTTATCAGAAAATGTATTACAAGGTAAATGGGTATTGGCTGTCGCAGGTACACATGGCAAAACCACCACAGCAAGTATGCTAGCTTGGATTTTGGAATATGCGGGTTTAGCTCCTGGATTTTTAATTGGCGGTGTTCCTGAAAATTTCTCTACTTCAGCACGCTTGCCTGGTGTTCCGACACAAGATCCAAATAGCATCAGCCCATTTTTTGTGATTGAAGCAGATGAATATGATACTGCTTTCTTTGATAAGCGCTCTAAATTTGTTCATTATCGCCCAAGAACGGCTATTTTAAATAACTTAGAATTTGATCACGCAGATATTTTTGCAGATTTAGCTGCGATTCAAACGCAGTTTCATCATTTGATTCGTACCATTCCAAGTGATGGCTTGATTGTTAGCAATGGTCGAGAAGAAAATTTAGATGTGACATTATCAAAAGGTTGCTGGACACTTGTTGAGAAATTTAATGATGCCAAGCATTGGTATGGTACGAATGTGAATGAAGATGGACATTTTGACGTTTACTTCCAAAATGATAAGCAAGGACATGTGGCTTGGGAGCTAATGGGTGAACATAACCGTGCGAATGCTGTTGCTGCCATTTTAGCAGCTAGACATATTGGTGTGAGCGTCAACGTTGCTTGTGAAGCACTCACAAAATTTAAAAATGTTAAGCGACGGATGGAAACAAAAGGGACGGTGAATAATATTGTGGTTTATGACGATTTTGCTCACCATCCGACAGCCATTGATTTAACGATTGCTGGCTTGAGAGCAAGAGTTGGAAGCGAAAAAATTATTGCAGTATTAGAGCCACGCTCAAATACCATGAAGCTAGGAGTGATGAAGAAAGCATTGCCAGAAAGCCTCCAAGAGGCAGATAGCATTTATTGTTACGCTGGCGGCGTTGATTGGGATGTTGCAGATAGCATGAAGCCTTTGGGAAACAAATGCCAAGTTTTTAATGACTTTGATGCCATGCTAGAAGCTATCGTTGCAGAAGCTGAAGCAAATAATCATATTTTAGTGATGAGTAACGGCGGGTTTAATGGCATTCATCAGAAGTTATTGGATAAATTAAAATAGTCATTGGCTATTTTTTAGTAGGGCAAAATAAGCACTGGGGGTTTCCAGTGCTTATTTTATATGAGATTCTGATTGTGTCGATAAATCAATATTTGCTATTTCAGTCAGTTTATATCGATAACTAAATAGATTATTTTTATTTGTTATATGAATGCTTTAACCAAAGTCATATTAAGTTTGTTATGTTATATGTTTGATTAATATCAATATAACTCATTGGCGAATTGTTATTCTTAGTGCTCTATAAGTATGTACTCTTTTTATGGCCATAAATTATTTTTATGGCCAATTTTTTATTCATCAAACCTGGGCTTATTAATATAAAATAAAAGGCTGTTAATTTCGGATAATTAACAGCCTTTTGCTTTGAACCTTAATGTGAATATTGCTTTTTTTGTTTAGCTAATATTAGCGGTAAATTATTTATCTTAAAATTGTGGAAAACCACAGTTATTATAACTTTTCATGATTTAACGATAAATGCTAATTGGATTTTGTTGTCAAATTTTTAGCCTTTTTCTATTGATAATGAGTAAAAACATGAGCTTGAATTGATGGATTTGCAAAAAATAATTGAAGATATTGAATACGTACCTTACTGTGGTTATTTAAAACAAATCTTTTAAGATATGTTAATAAAAATAGCCATTTCAAATTGTTCATCATATACTATATAGATAATAAAGTTTTTATTGGTGGATTTGGGGAAGCTGATGCAAAAAAAAAGAATAGATATGCGGGTTATTATTCTTGTGTTATTGCTTGGATTAATGGGGATTTTAGGTATATTGTATTACTTTGATATCTATAAAAAGAAAACAGTAAGATCATTCATGCCCATCGAATACAACTACCAATTAGTATCACATTCTTAAATAGATTCATTTTTATCAAGCGAATAATCGTGGTTATATAAATAACACATTCATGCATTTAAATGTGTTATTTTTTATTGTTAAATGCTAAAGAGATTTTCTTAGTTTGCAAATACAGCAATAATTTTTTAACTATTTTTTAGTCGGCGGTGAATTTATATTCAATTTCATTTTTAAAGTAGAATTTTAACTATTGAAAGCTTTCCAAAGGATGGCTTCAGTTAGTGCTGCTTTATAAGTCATAAATTGTCTTTGGCTAACAATTTTATCCTTATCTTCATTGAAGCAAATTAATTCAAATCGATCTTCAAGTGAAATAATAGAAAATCCATTGGACGTATCAAGTTTTTTTATATCATATTTATTCATGATTTTCCTTACAAATCAATTGTTAACTATAACAGAGTAAAAGGAAAATGAGAAAAATAAATTAAGGTTTGGTGGTTTGAGGATTGTTTTAAAAAATTATAAACAGATAGTAATTGTTAAATAATATATATTTATATGATAAAACAAAAGCTTAGTTGGTTTTTTATAAGGCGATTAACGGGATTGAAGCCATTTTGTTTTTTACTTGAAGATTTCTGACTTAGAATATATTTAACAAAAAAGATACCTGATGTTTTCAATGGGCTATGAAAACAGCAGGTATGAAAAATATTACAAACAATAAAGTTAGAAAAGAGAATGTTACTAAATAAAGACTTCATTCATTCAATTAAAGTCTTCTGCTTAGTCTGTTATTTCTTTAAAAAGTTCATTGCTAAAAATTCACGTATGGGAAGCGTATTTTGTTTGTGAATGATTTAATGTGTTTTACCAAAGAAATAAGAGTTATATTTGGTGCATGGATGTTGCAGTAAGAAGAATTTGAATGCTGACAATATCAGCCAATTGGAATCAAATTTTGAAGAGATAATTGGGAAGTCATTTTAGTGTAAAGAAATAAAAAACCGTCCTGTAATGATTGGGTATATTGATGTGTGATGGAAAACACATAGTATTGCCAATGCTTATAGAACGGTTTTTTTGTAACTATACTGGTTAAGTATCGTTATAGGCTGTAGTACATTTCGAATTCTAAAGGATGAGGAGCCATACGCATGCGTGTTACTTCTTCATATTTTAAAGTAATGTAGCTATCAACCCAGTCTTGGTTAAATACGCCACCACGAATTAAGAATTCATGATCTGCACGTAAAGCTTCCAAAGCTTCTTCTAGTGATGCACATACAGTCGGTACTAATTTATCTTCTTCTGGTGGTAAATCATATAAGTTTTTATCTGCAGCATCGCCAGGATGGATTTTATTTTGAATGCCATCTAGACCGGCCATTAACAAAGCAGCGAAACACAAATATGGGTTAGCCATTGGGTCAGGGAAGCGGGCTTCAATACGACGACCTTTGCTGCTAGCAACATAAGGAATGCGAATAGATGCTGAGCGGTTTTTTGCCGAATAAGCTAATTTAGTTGGTGCTTCAAAATGCGGCACTAAACGCTTGTATGAGTTAGTTGAAGGATTTGTAATGGCATTAAGTGCTTTGGCATGTTTAATGATGCCGCCAATGTAGTACAAAGCCATTTCAGATAGACCACCATAACCATCACCAGCAAATAGGTTTTGGTTATCTTTCCAGATTGATTGGTGAACGTGCATGCCTGAACCATTATCACCCATCAGTGGTTTTGGCATGAAAGTTGCTGTTTTGCCATAGTTGTGAGCAATATTATGAATAATATATTTCATATCTTGCGTCCAATCGGCACGAGTTACCAATGTACTGAAGCGAGTACCAATTTCCATTTGACCAGCAGTTGCAACTTCATGATGGTGAACTTCAACAGGGATGCCCATTTGCTCCATTTGCAGAACCATAGCTGAGCGCATGTCTTGACCTGAATCTACAGGAGGTACTGGGAAGTAACCACCTTTAACCATTGGGCGGTGACCAGTGTTGCCGCCTTCAAAGTGTTTGCCGCTTGACCAAGCTGCTTCTTCAGCATTAATTTGGAAGCGAGTACCACCCATGCTAGTTTCAAATTCTACGCTATCGAAAACAAAGAACTCTGGTTCTGGTCCAAAAAATGCAGTATCACCAATGCCAGTTGATTTTAGATAGTTTTCTGCTCTTCTTGCAATTGAACGAGGGCAGCGTTCATAGCCTTGACCATTGGCTGGGTCAACTACGTCGCAAGTTAAAAATAATGTTGGCTCATCAAAGAACGGATCCATTTTTGCAGTTGTTGGATCTGCGATTAATAGCATATCTGATGCTTGAATGCCTTTCCAGCCACCCATTGATGAACCATCGAAAGCTTGTCCTTGTTCAAACCACTCTTCAGGATCTTCTAATAACACATGCGCAGGAATAGTGACATGTTGTTGTTTACCTTTTGTATCAGTAAAACGAAGGTCAATGAATTTAACGCCAAATTCATCGATAATATCGACGACATTTTGCACGGACATGAAAAAACTCCTTGAGTAGAGGTAACAAGAAATGAATAGTTAAGCCAGTTATTATGCCATATTTGCAGCATGAATAAAGAGTTTCAAAATAAAAAATTTCAAGAAAATTTGATTGTAATGATGACTTGTATGGTCTTTTATAGAAGAAGATATATAATTACCTTCTTATATCTATTTTGTTGTCTATATATCAGTTTGTTAAAAGGAAAAGCAATGCGGTATGCCGTTTTTGGTCAACCTGTTTCACATAGCCGTTCACCGCAAATTCATCAGTTATTTGCTAAAGAAGAGGGTGCTCAAATTATTTATAGTAAAGAAGCACCAGAAATACCTGATTTTGAAAAAGCCATTTTTGCATTTCAGCAAGCAGGTGGATTAGGTGCTAATGTAACAGTGCCTTTTAAAGAGCGAGCATATGAATTAGCACATGAGTTAACAGATAGAGCTCAGGCAGCTGGTGCTGTCAATACCTTGATATTTAAAGAAAATGCTTTAGGTGAAGCAAGAATTGTTGGCGATAATACAGATGGAGCTGGGTTGGTATGGGATATTTCACAACGATTAAGTATTGATTTGTTGGACAAACGAATTTTGGTTATTGGTGCAGGTGGGGCGACCAAGGGCATTTTGTTGCCATTATTGGGTGAAAAACCCAAAGAGATTGTCATTTGTAATCGTACCTTCTCAAAAGCACTAGCATTGGCTGAAAAGTTTGGTGTTGTTGCGAAAGAGATGACTGATTTGAAAACGGATTCTTTTGATGTGGTTATTAATGCTAGCTCAGCTGGATTAAGCCAAACTTTGCCAGATGTCCCGAGCCAGATTTTTAATCGTGCTTTGTTGGCTTATGATTTGGTATATGGGGAGCATGCCCAGAATTTTCTTTCTTGGGCTCAGGAAAATGGGGCAGATAAAGTAGCAGATGGTTTAGGAATGTTGGTTGGGCAAGCTGCGGAGTCTTATTTTCAATGGCGAGGCTTCCGTCCTCAGGTTTCGCCAGTTATTGCCGCACTTGCTGAAGGTTAAAGTCATATTATGAAATGGTTGAAGTGGTTAGTGTTGATGCCAGTAATGGGCTTGGTTGTTTTTAATATTTATGCTTATGGTAGTATTTTGTTTTGGCGCTCTTTTGCGCCTGAATCGACTGCTTTTATGCGTGCCCGTATGGATGAATTAGCTGTTTCTAAGCCAGAGGTTAATCTGGATTATCAGTGGGTGCCATATCATCAAATATCAAAGAATTTAAAGCAGGCCTTAATTGCATCTGAAGATGCCAATTTTGCTAATCATGATGGTTTTGACTGGAAGGGCATTCAGGCAGCCATGAAAAGGAACGAGCGTTCTGGCAAAGTGAGAGCTGGTGGGTCAACGATTAGTCAGCAATTGGCTAAGAATCTTTTTTTGTGGGAAAAGCGAAGTTATTTTCGTAAGGCAGAGGAAGCTGCCATTACTTTAATGATAGAAGGTACAACAGATAAAGATAGAATTTTTGAAATTTATTTAAATGTCATTGAGTGGGGTTATGGTATTTATGGGGCTGAAGCGGCGAGCCAAAATCTTTTCAAAAAATCAGCGAGTCATTTGAATCGGCAACAAGCTGCGCAGTTAGCATCAAGAGTGACCCGCCCTTTATATTATGTCGATCATCCCAATGATCGAGGCTTAAGACGTAAAACCAATATTATCTTACGGCGCATGGGAGCAGCTACTTTACCGGAGTAGTTTTTTTAAATTTGCCATGATTTAGAAAATGTAAGCTTTGCTGCATTGTTGATAAATCATGGCGCATTCCATTGTGGTGGATAGGAAGAATAATATGGTCAGTTGCATTTTGAACAATGGTTTCGCTGACCAATACCAAGCCATCATGTGGTTGATTCGGTAGGATGAAGTAACCAATTTCATTTTTTTTATTGCCAGCTAAAGAACCTAATTCACAAGTGTTTTCCCATTGTGGAACATTGCCATTTAAAGCTGAGGAAAAGCTTTTACCCATTAGCCAAGGCATGTATTGTTGAGCCCATGCTGCGACAAAACTTCCTTGGTGTGGTGTTCCTAAAGTCACAACCCGACCTGTAAATCTTTCTGGGCGCAATGATGCATATTGTCGAATAATCAACCCACCCATGCTATGACCAACAAAATCAATATGTGCTTTGGTTGGAATGGTTTGTACAATTTGCTCTAGGCGTTGCATATGATGATGCATTTCATCATGTAAGGTTGCATACTGCAGCAAATGAACTTGATAACCATTGTTTTGATAATATGCATTTAGTTGGCGCATAAACCAAGGGGAATGAAAAAGTCCATGGATAAGAATTAAGTGTTTAGACATTGTTTCTCCTAACTCTTTATAAAGGGCTCAATGTAGGGGCATAGATAATTTGTTTAAGATGATTGGTATATTGAGAAAAAGGGCAATCAAATAAAGCTGTTAAATTTTCTATATTAAGAACATCTTTTTTTAAGCCATTTTTTAAAATGCTATTGTTTTTTAACATAATAATATGATTAGCGAAATGAGTGCATAGATTCAAATCATGGCTTAATAATAAGATTCCCCAGTGATATTCGGTTTGTAATTGTTTTAATTTTGAAAAAACCTGATAGCTTTTGTTTAAATCTAAAGCTGAGCTGGGTTCATCTAATAATAAATATTGTGAGAAGCCTGTATTTTGATAGGCTATTAATTGCAAAACTGTCTTACAAAGCATGACTAATTGAGCTTGCCCGCCAGAAAGTTTCTCACATGGCTGATGCCATAAGTGTTCTAATTCAAAAAGAGTAATAATTTTATCAAGATGCGGTTTGGCTTGAGGAGGGGATAATTCTGTTAGTAAGGTTTGAACCCTAAAATAAGGTGGCAACTGGTAATGTTGGGGTAATACAGCCCTAATTCTCGCCAATTCTTTATGGTTTGGGTAATTCCTATTTTGATAGAAGCATTGACCCTGATTTGGGGCTAACTCACCAGCAATCACTTGAAGTAAAGATGATTTTCCTGCCCCATTTGGACCAATCACGAAAGTAAAATCATCTTGAAGTAACTCGAAATTAATGTGATTTAAGCGGGAAGTAACCGAAATATCCGTTAAGTGTATCATTATTGTGTTCTTTCTTTACGCAGCAGCCATAAAAAGAAAGGAACACCTAATAAACTGGTAATGATTCCGATAGGTAGCTCAATGGGATATAGCCAGTTTTGACTAATGTCATCAGCAAGTAAACATAAGCAAGCACCCACCAAGGGTGAAAATATTAATAAAGTTCGATTATTGCCACCAACAATTAAACGGGCGATATGTGGCGCCATGAGTGCTATAAAGGCAATGCTGCCAGTTTGTGAAACGATTAAAGCACATGCGGTTGCAACAATAAGCAATAAACTTAAAAAATAAGGTTTAACAGCGTAACCTGCGTAATAAGCATGATTTTCGCCCAGTAGTAATTGATTTAAAAAACGAGCGGAAGGTAGCAAAATTAACCAAGTAACAATGAGTAATATAACGAAAAAAATAGCTTGTTGTAAGCTTAAATGGCCTAAGTTTCCCATGAGCCAAAAAGTTGTATTTCTAAGGTTATCGTTATTGCTTTGAGTGAGTAATAAGCTCAATAAGCTTCCACATAAAGCATTTATCGCCACGCCAGCTAGAATTAATTGATTACTAGATTGACGATGTGCGAGCATGCTAACAAGGATTAAGGCAGCCAATGCCAGAATGATGGCTAGAAGCTGTACAAAAAAAATCGATAGTCCTAAATAAAAACCGAGTGAAGCGCCTAGTGCAGCTCCACCTGAGACACCAATAAGACTGGGTTCTGCCAAGGGGTTTCTAAATAAACTTTGCATGGTAAGGCCACATAGAGCTAAAAGGGCGCCAACTGCTAAAGCAGAGATGGTTCTAGGAAGACGAATGTCTAAAAGCAGTTGGTATTCAAAAGAATCTACTAATGCTGCTTGAATCTGAAGAGTATGAAAAAGCACCGCAATCATGGTTAGCAATAAGAATGTTATCCAGATTGTGGTGCGTTTTGTAATCATGAGCGAAGTAATTTATTTAAACCTAATACATCTTGCATGTCATATAAAGCATGAGGTTGGTTTTCTAACCACGTTGCAGCACGTACAGCCCCAGCAGCAAATGTCATACGACTAGATGCTTTGTGTGTGATTTCAACACGCTCACCTTCAGTGGCAAACATAGCAGTATGTTCACCAACGATATCGCCAGCACGAACTGTTGCAAAACCAATAGTATTTGCATCTCTTTCGCCAGTTTGACCTTCACGACCATAAACAGCACATTCTTTTAAGTCGCGATCTAAAGCATTTGCAATAACTTCACCCATTCTTAAAGCGGTACCAGATGGCGCATCTACTTTGTGACGGTGATGTGCTTCTAGTATTTCAATATCATAACCTTCATTTAAAACACGAGAAGTTAAATCTAACAAGGCGAATGTTAAATTAACACCAATACTAAAGTTAGCTGCAAAAACAATACCAATTTTCTTGGCTGCTTCTGCAATAATATTTTTGCCTTCTTCATCAAATCCTGTTGTGCCAATAATCATATTAATACCATGTTCTGCACAATATTGAATATTAGGAATGGTTACACTAGGATGAGTGAAGTCAATTAAAACATCGGCGTTTTCTAATGCTTCAGCAATGTTGCTGGTAATGATAACACCTGTTTTTTGACCAATTGTAAAACCTGCATCTAATCCAATAGCATCAGAATCACAGTGATCTATGGCACCAATTAATTGGCAATTTTCTTGTTGTAGCACAGCTTGAATTAATGTGCGTCCCATTCGGCCATTAGCGCCAGTAATGGCTATTTTTAATGCTTTAGACATCAATTTGTTTCCTAGTATTTATTAACCAATGCTTCTGTTTCTTCTTCAGGTGGAACTGAACCAGTGATATTGACAACCACATCATTTTCAAAGAAAACAGTTAAGTTTTTACTTTCTTTCATGATGCCATTCTTGGTAACAGCAAAAGCATAATCCCATCGGTCAGCATGAAAAGGATCTTGTAATGCAGGCGTTCCCAGTAGGTTTTGTACCTGTGTCTTGGTAAGTCCAGGTTGAAGCTGCGCAAGCGCCTCATGATTAATTTGGTTACCTTGCTGAATGGTTAATTTATAAGAAGGAAAGTTTGATACGCGCTCTACAGAACAAGCTGATAATATACCGCATAGAGTTAACAGTAGTACTTTTTTCACAAGTTCGCCTTTGTTGATAATTATAAAATCCTGTTGGATTGGTTGTTAGCGTAATTCAGTATTTTCAGGAATATTCGTTATCTTAATATAAATTAGAAAATAAATATAACCGACTGAAGTTATTATAGCGACTATTTCATCATGAGGGAATTGGCATACTTGAGAAGTATGGTTTTTTTGATAAATTATTGAATAATATGATTTATAAATTATATTTGGCGATGGATTGATACTGATTTTTATCGTTTATTGGCTTGTTATTGGCAACGTTTTTAGAAAATATTAAATATGATTTTTAGAAATTTTGTTTTGAATAATGATTATTGCGTTATTTAAGATGGTTGTTTTTGGTATTTCATTTAATTTTTTAAGTTGTATTCATTTTTTGACGCTAGTGTAAAAAAATAGCCATGAAAAATCATGGCTATTGCTGAGATATTTAAGGAATATTTGCTAAAAATTCTGATGCTTTTTCTGGGTTTGCTGCAAATTTATCAACCAGTTCTTCACTCCAATCTTCTAGGCGATCATGAATGAAGAGTAATATTTTTAGTTCTTCATGTAGAGCAACATATAAATTTTGTTTGGCATCGCTATCTAATGTTTGATTTTGGATTGTATTACAAATCGAAATAATAACTTGTTGCGACTTATGGGTTATCCAATCTTTCATGTCTTCTCGTTTTAGAGCCATTTCATTTCCTATGTTATTCAATTGGAGTATTTTAACTAATTTAATTGTTAAATTTTAATATGAAATGTAAATATTTTATAAGCATATATTTTTGAAAAATAAGGGCAAATTACAATAATTATATTATTTATAAGGCATATTTGTAATATAGACAAGATAATGTAATAAAGTAATTTTTTGTTTTTATTAATGTTATTTGCATAAATTAATTAATTTGTTATTATTTTTGTTAATCTATAAAGCATGTTTTATGGTGTACTTTTGCCCTTTATTTTCATTACATGAATATATTTTTATTTTCCCATTATAGATATCCAAGCATTTGCCACTATGCAGGCTATAAATTTTATTATTTTCTAGTTTCCATTTTTGGTTTAATTGTCCATTACATGAATATGCAATAATGGGCGTACCGTCTTGTTTTTGTGCTCCAGCGACATCTAAGCATTTTCCATTTACCATAATTTCTTGATTGGCATTAAATGAAAATTGTTGATTGAATGAGCCGTTACATTTTGATGCCAATAATTCTCGTCCATTTTGATTATTCAAATTTAAGCAGCGACCATCGTGAGTCTGAATGAAGACGTTACTTAAAATAGGTGCTTGTTGTTTGGGATAATTGGGTGAAGGAGAGGTTATTACGATAGGAAAATCAATCTCGTCTTGATAAGCGGGGACTTCGATGATGATACAGCCAGTTAAAGCGAGACAGATGAGGGAAGTGAAATAATATTTAAGCATAAGAATTATTAGAATTTTGAATAATTTATAATGATAAAAATAAATCCTATATTTTGTAAATAGGTAATGATTTCAATTACTCTCCATTTATACACAAGAATTAATTGTCGAAAATGATATGGAATAAATTTTTCTTAAGAGGAACGAGAAGTAGTTGTTTTATCGAGTAATAGTTATTCAGTATGACCTTAATAAAAAGTATGGAAAATTGATTACGGTTTTTGTTGTAAAATAGGTGAGAAAATTTTCTACAATAAAATATTATTATTGATTTGTAAGGAAAAAAATAAGGTGCAATGGTATTATTTGTGGAACTCATTTATCATTGCGATCTAAGTTAATTAAGGATTCACGGGATGACTGATAATCAAAGTAATATTGCGCAACTAAAAGACAGTGGTTTAAAGGTAACTGGACCACGCTTGAAAATTTTGGATTTATTCGAAAAGAATCCAGATGCTCACTTAAGTGCGGAGGATGTTTATCGTTTATTGTTAGAAGAAAATATAGATATTGGTGTAGCAACCATTTACCGTGTTTTAACTCAATTTGAACAGTCAGAAATTCTAGTTCGTCACCATTTTGAAACAGGTAAAGCTGTTTATGAGCTTAATCGTGGTGGACATCATGATCATATCGTGTGCGTAAAATGCAATAAGGTAACAGAGTTCTATGATCCGCAAATTGAAGAGTTGCAGGATCGTATTGCGCAAGTTAATGGCTATGAAGTGATTGATCATGCAATGTATATGTATGGTATTTGCGAAGATTGCCAAAGCAAACAAACTAAAAAAATGTACCACCGTTAATGATGTTGGAAATGCCACCCATTCTGTCATTGGATGATGTTGATGCTTGGCCTGATTTGGCCGAGGCTTTTGAGTGGCGAGATGGATTGGTTGCAATTGGTGGTGATTTAACAATTAATAGGCTGCTTTCAGCATACCAACGTGGAATTTTTCCTTGGTATAGTGATGGGCAGCCTATTTGTTGGTGGGCGTTGCAGCCTAGAATGATATTGAAGCCTGAAGAGGTTTATGTTGGGCGTTCTTTGCGTAAATTGTTGCGGAATAAACCATATGTCGTGACAATGAATGATTGTTTTCATAAAGTGATGTCAGCCTGTGCGCAGACGGCTAGAGTAGGTCAAGTTGGTACGTGGATTACAGCTGAGATGCAGAGGGCGTATTTTGACTTGCATGAAGCAGGGCATGCTCATTCTTTTGAGTGTTGGTATCCAGATCAAAGTGGGCAGTTACAATTGGCAGGTGGATTATATGGTGTGCAAATAGGTCGAGTATTTTTTGGAGAGTCGATGTTTGCATGGCAAAATGATGCATCTAAAATTGCTTTTTCACATGCTGTCGATGTGCTGAAATCAAGAGGGATTCAGGTTATTGATTGCCAAATGCATACTGAGCATTTAGAACGATTTGGTGCAAGAGAAATTGAGTTTGATATTTTTCAGAAAATGATTAATGAGCTATGTCATTTAGCGTTAACTAAGCCGTTAAGCAAAGAAATATTATGTAGCAATAAAATTGAATGAATTCTTTATAAAAAAAGCAGCCAATTAGGCTGCTTTTTTGTTGTGCTTTTAATGATCTTTTAAAGCGCGACGTAGAATTTTACCAACGTTTGTTTTTGGTAAATCATCTTTAAAAACAATATCCTTTGGTACTTTATAACCTGTTAGGTTTTCACGGCAATAAGCGATAACTTGTTCTGCTGTTAGGTTAGCATCTTTTTTGACAATAAATACACGCAAAGCTTCACCTGATTTTGGATGTGGTACGCCAATGCAGGCTACTTCAAGAACTTCTGGCATTGCGGCAATAACATCTTCGATTTCATTTGGATAAACGTTGAAACCAGAAACAACAACCATGTCTTTTTTGCGGTCAACCAACTTAACATAGCCTTGACTATTAATAACAGCGATATCGCCTGTTGCAAAGAATCCATCATTGCCGATGGCTTTTGATGTTTCTTCCGGGTTATTCCAGTATCCCTTCATGACTTGAGGGCCTTTGATGAATAGCTCACCAGGTTCGCCTAGGGGAACAGAATTGCCATCATTGTCACGAATGTCGACGTCGGTATTTGGAATTGGTAAGCCGATGGTGCCGTTGTACTCAGTTTCTGAGAGCGGGTTAATACATGCAGCTGGGCTGGTTTCTGTTAAACCATAAGCTTCATAAATATGTTTTCCTGTTAAGGCTTTCCATTTATCGGCTACTGGTTTTTGAACCGCCATACCGCCACCAAGGGCTAATCGCCATGTTGTAAAATCTAATTTTTTGAATTCTTCATTATTCAACAAGGCATTAAATAATGTATTTACGCCAGTAATGACACTGACAGGATAGCGTTTAATGTCTTTAACAAACGCATTCATGTCGCGAGGATTGGTAATTAAGATGTTTTTTGCACCAAGTTCAGTAAAAATCATGAGGTTCGCTGTTAGCGAGAAAACATGATATAGAGGCAATGCGGTGACAATAACCTCTTTACCTTCTTGAACATCTTTTTTGACCCATTCATGCACTTGAAGCATGTTTGCGACAATGTTGCCATGCGTTAACATTGCGCCTTTTGATGGGCCTGTTGTACCACCCGTATATTGTAAGAAGGCCAAATCATCTAATGTAATGTCAATAGGAGTGAATGGTTTGTTCGAACCAATTTTAAGCGCTTCTTTAAAGCCAATTGCTTGAGGGATTCTGTACTCAGGTACCATTTTTTTTACTTTGCGTAAGACAAAATTGACAATAGTGCCTTTTAAAGTTCCGAGTAAATCACCAACGCTAGCAATGATGACATTTTTAACTGGTGTTTTTTCTAAAACCAGTTCCAATGTATTGGCAAAGTTTTCTAAAACAATAATGGTTGTTGCATCGCTATCATTTAACTGATGCTCAAGTTCTCTTGGTGTATATAGCGGATTAACGTTTACCGCGATTAATCCAGCTTGAAGAATACCAAATATTGCAATTGGATATTGCAGTAAGTTTGGCATCATGATGGCAACACGCTCACCTTTTTGTAGTTTTAGGTGGTTTTGTAAGAAAGATGCGAACTGGTTAACAAGTTCAGCAGTTTGGGAGTAGGTTTGAGTAACTCCCATGTTAGTGAAGCCATCTAAATGTCCAAACTTACGCACACTATTTTGAAAAACATCAGGAATCGAATTGAATGTTTTCACATCAATTTCTGCTGATATGCCTTCTTGGTAGCTTTTTAACCAGATTTTTTCCATTGCATCTTCTCCATAATTAGTGGTGAAACCACCGTTTATCTTGTTATAGGTTTTAACGTTTATGGCTAATGATAATACCACCGCCTAAACATATATCACCATCATACAGTACGGCAGATTGACCTGGTGTTACTGCCCACTGAGGCTCATCAAAAACTAGCTGAGCGGTTTCATCGTCAATATAGCTAAGCTGGCAAGCAGCATCTTGCATACGATATCGTGTTTTACATTGGTAGCGACCTGGTTCTGGTCGAGTGGGTAATGTAAAACTTAAGTCATGCATTATTAATGAACGACTATATAAAAGAGGGTGGTCATGCCCTTGTACAACAATTAATTCATTGGTTGATAAGTTTTTATCAGCGACGAACCATGGTTCGCCTGGTCCTCCAATGCCAAGGCCCTTGCGTTGTCCTAATGTGTAATACATTAATCCAATGTGTTCTGCGATTACTTTGCCTTCTGGCGTGAGCATCTTACCAGGTTGAACAGGTAGGTATTTCTGTAGGAATTCTCGAAACGGTCTTTCGCCAATGAAACAAATGCCAGTGCTGTCTTTTTTTGTCGCTGTTGGTAATTTTGCTTTTACAGCCCATTCTCGAACTTCTGGTTTGGTAATATCACCTAACGGAAAAATGGCTTTTTCTAACTGATAAGGTTGTAAGCGATATAAAAAATAGCTTTGATCTTTATTGGAATCTAAACCTTTTAGCAAGTAATGTATACCATTCCTAACTTCTTTTCGGGCATAGTGTCCAGTAGCAATGACATCTGCACCTTCTGCTAATGCATAATCTAAAAAGCATTTAAACTTAATTTCTGCATTGCAAAGTACATCAGGGTTCGGTGTTCTTCCAGCTTGGTATTCTTGTAAGAAATAGGCAAAAACTTTATCTTTGTATTGGCTAGCGAAGTTAACGATATCGATATCAATATCGACAATGTCTGCAACAGCCATTGCATCTAATGAGTCTTGCTTAATAGAGCAATACTCATCATTGTTGTCATCTTCCCAGTTTTGCATAAAGACACCACGGACATTGTGGCCGGCCTTTTTTAATAAATATGCTGTAACAGATGAATCAACACCGCCAGATAATCCCACAATAATGTTTTGTTTCATTGTGTCCTTGTTTGTTGCAAAAGTATTTGTCATAGCTTTATAGATGTGATTGTGCCATATAGTTTCAATATTGCCATATTAAAAATAGAGCAATTAATCGAAATAATAATAGGGAAAACTATTATTTTATGGTAATTAACTTGTTAATATAAAAAAAATATGGCTGCCTGAAACTTTCAGGCAGCCATTAAATTATACTCTTGTTTTAATTATTGAGCACCTGTACTACCAAAACCACCTTCACCGCGTTCTGAAACGGCGAATTCTTCTACAACTTGTAAGATAGGCTGTAGAACAGGAACAATAACCATTTGAGCAATGCGATCCATTGGATTGATGGTAAATGGTAATTCACTACGGTTCCAAAGTGAAATTTTTAATTCACCTTGGTAGTCGGAATCAATTAACCCTACTAGGTTTCCCAAAACGATGCCATTTTTATGTCCAAGACCTGAGCGAGGCAGAATCATGGCTGCATATGCTGGGTTTGCTAAGTACATGGCTAGACCAGTAGGAATCAATGAACATGCACCAGGTTGTAATGTGATGCTGCTTTCAATACAAGCACGAAGATCCAAACCAGCAGAACCGGCTGTGGCATATGCGGGTAATGCATCTGCCATTTTTTCGTTTAGTACTTTAATTTGAACAGTCGGTGTTGACATTTGGCTCTCTCCAGTTAGTTTTATCGTAATCGAACATTAGCATTGTAAACAAATTTTCGAATAAGAACATTATAAATTATATTATTTAATCTGTTTTTAACTTTGTTTTCTAGCAAAATTTAGAAATTATTAGGATAAAGTTGCCATGGCAATGTTAATGGCAGCTCCTCCGATAATCAGCCATAAAAACACGATGGCGCCTAATATAAAAGGTTTAATGCCAGCTTGTTTCAACGAACTAAAATGGGTGGTTAATCCCAACGCAGCCATTGCCATGATTAATAATATATTATCAAGGCTTACTAAAAATTGAACAATTGCTGCTGGAATAATGCCTGTCGAATGAATTGCAGTCATGATTAAAAACCAAATAGCAAACCATGGAATGTTGATTTTTTGCTTAGAATTTTTATTTTCTCGTAAAAAATAAGAGAGTAATAGTAGAAATGGAGCAAGCATCATGACGCGAATCATTTTGGTAATGACTGCTGTATCCGCTACATTTTCCGAAATAGCATGGCCAGCAGCAACAACTTGAGCAACTTCGTGAATGGTGGAACCTGTGTAAATACCAAATTGAAATTCATTTAAATAAGGAATGAGCCAATGGTAAATGACAGGATAGCTAAACATGGCAATTGTGCCGAATATCACCACAATAGCAATAGCGACTGCAACTTTATGTGCTTGTGCTTTCACAACAGGTTCAGTTGCCATAACGGCAGCCGCACCACAGATACTGCAGCCTGCTGCGCTTAATAATACAATTTGTTTATCGATTTTGAGAATTTTATATCCCAGATAAAAGGTAATAAAAAAAGTACTGGTAAGCATAATGGCATCTGTAACGATTGCATTAATGCCGACTTGATCGACTTGCTGCAAGGTAATGCGAAAGCCATATAAAATAATACCAGTTCTTAATAGCGTACCTTTTGCAAAGACAACGCCAGCGTGTGCTTGCTGGGATATTTTAGGGTAAAAACTATTTCCCAAAATCATGCCCAATAAAATAGCATAGGTGAGTGAGCTTAAGCCCAAACTTTTGCCGATTTGTAAGTAATCGATAAGCAGCGTAGCAATGGTTAGCATTGCGATAATGCTTAAGCCGAAAATTTTTTGTTTCATGTGGATTTATTATTTAATTAGAATGAGTTGAAGCATACTCTTAAGTAACTTATTTTAGAAACAGATTATTTTGATATAATTAATCAAAATAATTGATAAGGATTGTTGATGAATATTACTTTACGGCAACTGAAGGTTTTTATTGCTGTTTATAAGTCAGCATCGACTACAAAAGCTGCGGATGAATTGGCATTGTCGCAATCAGCAGTGAGCATGGCTTTAAATGAGTTAGAGAAACAGTTAGCTATTCAATTATTTGAGCGCATTGGTAATCGGTTGGTTATTAATGATTCGGCACAAATTTTATATCCCAAAGCAATGGCGTTGCTAAACCAAGTCGAAGAGTTAGGTTATTTGTTTGATCAGGCGCAGGGGCATATCCATATTGGTGCCAGTACGACAGTTGGTAATTATGTTTTACCTGCGCTCATGGCTGCGTTTCAAAAACAATATCCCAATATTCAGTTGTCACTGCATATTCACAATACTGAGCAAATTGCGCAGGGTTTGGAGCAGTTGAATTATGATATTGGATTTATTGAGGGACGTTATTCGGCGCATCATTTATTAAGTGAAGATTGGTTGGCTGACGAGTTGGTGTTATTTGTTGCGAAACATAGTCGTTTTATTGATGATGAATCTCAATCTATTTCCTTATCGGCATTAGAAGATTTGCCCCTTGTTTTACGGGAGCGAGGTTCTGGGACTCGAAATACGATTGAGTCTGAATTATTTAAGCATTTAGCGACAGTGAACTTATTAGAAGTTGGGCATTCAGAGGCGATTAAACAAGCAGTTGTTCACGATATGGGAATAGGGTGCTTATCACGATATGCTTTAAATGATATGTTGATGCTGGATAAGGTACGCATTATTTCACTTAAAGAGAATGTAAAAATTAAACGCTCATTTTGTTTAATATACAATCGGCAAAAGTATCAAGGGCAAGCTTGGCAGCTATTCTATGACTTTTGCCGACAGTACGTTAGTGCTTAAGAAGTGTTGCCAAATGGTGAATAATGGCAGTTGCCGTATCATCTTTGCTCATTGTCGGAAGATTAATTTCTGCTTGATCATCAATGAGGGTGACTTGGTTTGTCGTTTTACCCATGGCTTGGCTAACTAAGTTGGCAACCAATAATGGAATGCCTTTCTTTTTGCGCTTTGCTCTTGCAAAAGGCAGTAAGGATTCACTTTCTGCTGCAAACCCAACGCAAAATGGTGCATTTTGCAAAGAGGCTACGCTAGCCAAAATATCAGGATTTTCAGCAAGCTCAATGATTGGCGCTTGTGAATTACCATCTTTTTTAATTTTCTGATCACTTGAATTTTTAACTTTGTAGTCAGAAACCGCAGCTACGCTAATAAAAATATCTTGATTCTCAATATTTTTCATGACTGCTTGGTACATTTCTTCGGCACTATTGGCTTGAATAACACTATTTAAACCATTGGCAATCGGGACTTGTAATAAACCATGTACCAATGTCACATTTGCCCCAGCAGCCCGAGCTGCTTTGGCTAATGACATGCCCATTTGTCCAGTTGAAATATTGGTAATGCCTCGCACAGGGTCAATTTTTTCATAATTGGCGCCTGTTGTAATCAGAATATTTTTGTTGGCTAGCTGCTTTTCGCTCCAATAGTCGGCAATTAAATCTGCAATGGCTTCTGGTTCAAGCATTCTGCCCATGCCAGTTTCACCACAGGCTTGGATACCATTTTCAGGATAGAGAATATGGATATTATCTGCTGCTAATTGCTGAATATTGCGTTGCGTGGCTGGATTGTTCCACATTTCTATATTCATTGCTGGAGCGACAACTAAAGGACAATTTCTGGCCAATGCCAAATTGGTTATTAAATTATCAGCAATGCCATTGGCTATTTTGGCTAAAGTATTGGCCGTTGCCGGAGCAATTAGAAAAATATCAGCCGAGCGTGTCAGATTGATATGTGCCATACCATTGTCAGTTTGACCTTCATGTACTTCAGTGAGTACAGCTTGGCCTGTTAACGCTTGGAATGTGTTGGGGTGAATAAATTCGGTGGCTGCTTGGCTCATTGCTACGGTAACAGTATGCCCTAATTTGGTTAGTAATCGAACCAAGTAGCAGGCTTTATAAGCGGCAATGCCTCCGGTGACACCCAGTAAAATGTGTTTATGTTGTTTAGGCATGATTAATGGTGACATTGGCAATGATCATCGTGTTCATGGTGGTGTGCTTCAGAATCCAAGACAAGTTCATCCCATTCTTCTTCACTACCATCGAAGTTTTCCATTTCTGCATATTCTCCACTTTCAACCCAGATAATTAAGTCCTCTAGGCTTGAGGCACCTTCTACCCAGTCGCAGGGTGTATTATCATCGACATTTGGAGATAAAACAGCAGCTAAGCCATCATGCCATGCAATCCAATAATCATTTTGGGTGCAGACAATGTTGGCATTCGGATGAATCGTTTCGTCCGTATTGATTATCATGCGTTTGATGATGTCATCTTTGCTAGGGAAAATTTTACTCACAAGGTGTCCTTTAAATTTCTTTTGGTGGTAATTCTAGCGTAACTTTTGTTATCTGACCAAAAAAAGTATTTTAAAATATTAAGATGAGATAGTTGGTATAAAAAAAGAAGGAAGTGTAAAGTCGCTTCCTTCTTTGTAGTTATGATGAATAATGCATTTAAACTTTATTTAGTCAGTAAGTTAAAAGCTTCTTCATATTTAGAGACTGTTTTATTGATAACATCAGTAGGTACTTTTGGTGCTGGTGCTTGTTTGTTCCAACCTGAGTTTTCTAGCCAATCACGAACGAATTGTTTATCAAATGATGGTGGATTAGTGCCAACTTGATAAGAGTCTGCTGGCCAAAAACGGCTTGAGTCAGGTGTTAAGACTTCATCCATTAATGTTAGCGTACCATTTTCATCTAAACCAAATTCAAATTTGGTATCACAGATAATAATGCCTCGGGTTTGAGCATATTCACTGGCTTCTTTATACAGCGTAATGGCTTTATTGCGAACTTCTTCTGCTAGTTCTTGACCAATAATTTTCGCACATTCTTCAAAGCTGATATTGATATCATGATCACCAATTTCAGCTTTGGTTGATGGAGTGAATATGATTTCAGGAAGCTTTTGTGCTTCTTGCAAACCAGATGGTAACTCGATTCCACAAACGGTACCTGTTTGTTGGTATTCTTTCCAACCACTGCCCGCTAAATACCCACGAACGATGGCTTCAACTTTAACAGGTGTTAATTTTTTAGCAACAACGGCACGTTTTTCTAACGCTTTTGCTTCATTTTCAGGTAGAACGTCATAAACCGTTTGTCCTGTGAAATGATTGGGCATAATGTGACTGAGTTTGTTAAACCAAAAATTTGATATTTGAGTTAGTAATTCGCCTTTTCCTGGGATAGGGTCATCCAAAATAACGTCAAATGCAGATAGACGATCAGATGCTACCATTAGCATGCTTTTATCATCAATTTCGTAAAGATCACGAACTTTGCCTGAATAGATGTTTTTTAAACTAATGCTTGTCATGTTTATTCCTCAACAACAAGGTGTTGTTAGACGTGTAATTGTTTATGCTGCTTAACTGCTAACTCATATGCTGATTTTGCTTCATCTGATAAAACAGTGAAGTGACCCATTTTTCGCCCTTGGCGAGCTTCTTTTTTGCCATAAAGATGCAGGTGAATATTTTTTTCTTGTAAGACAGAAATCCAATTTGGCTCTTGCTGTTTTTCGCCCCAAACATCCCCTAAAATATTTGCCATAGAGCAGGGGGTTAGCAAGGTGGTGCTTGCAGGAAGAAGATTGCACATTATTCTAACTTGTTGTTCAAATTGGCTAGTAATACAAGCATCAATGGTATAGTGACCTGAATTATGTGGCCGAGGAGCAATTTCGTTAATAATTAAGGAATGATCGTTACCAACAACAAATAGCTCAACAGCCATTACACCTTGGTAATTTAGCTTGTTCGCTAATTGCTCAGCCATGCTTTGAGCCTTAGATAAAAGCTCAGTTGAGAAACGGGCAGGGACTGTAGAAAAAGCTAAAATACCATCTATGTGTTCATTTTCAGCAGCTGGAAAACTATTGATATGGTCATTATCTAGGCGATTAACAATAACCGAAATCTCAGCACGCAAATCAACCATTTTTTCTAAAACACAAGGTACTTGCTTGTGCTCTAGGAAAGCTGCTTGCAGCTCTGATAATGTTTTAACCCTAATTTGACCTTTGCCATCATAGCCCATGGTTGCTGTTTTTAAGATGCCAGGCAATAAGGATAGGCAATCAGCTGTTATATCATTTTCCGTTTCTATAACAGCATAAGGAGCTGTTTCTAGATTTGCTTTTCGAATCCAAGATTTTTCTAAAATACGGTTTTGTGCAATGGCAACACAATCGCCACTTGGAGAAACCCTTGTTTTTTCAGCAAGATGGCGCATGGCATCAGCACTAACATTTTCAAATTCAGTGGTGATGGCCGCACATTGCGCTAACTTTTTTAATGCCTCTGGGTCGGTAAAGTCAGCGCAAAGATGCTGATCTGCGAATCTTGCTGCTGGAGCGCTAGGATCAGGATCTAGTACAGTAACTTGATAACCCATGGTTTTAGCTGCCATGGTAAACATGGCACCTAATTGCCCACCACCTAAAATGCCAAGCATGGCTGGTGGTGGAATTGGAAGTGAAGTGTTCATGGTGTTTTGTTTATTGATTCAAAAGTAAATTATTATTGTTCATCTGCAGGTAGATCCATGCTTAACACAGTATGGGTCATATCTAATCTATATTTAGCAAGTTTGCTAGCTAGCTCAGGGTTCTCATTTGATAATAAGGAAATAGCAAATAGAGCTGCATTGGCCGCGCCAGCTTCTCCGATAGCAAATGTTGCTACAGGAACGCCTTTAGGCATTTGAACAATTGATAAAAGTGAATCTTCGCCACGTAAATATTTACTTGGTACTGGAACACCGAGTACCGGTAGGGTGGTTTTTGCTGCAACCATTCCTGGTAAGTGAGCGGCTCCGCCAGCGCCAGCAATGATGGCTTTTAAACCACGCTCTTTTGCTGTTTCAGCATATCTAAACATTAAATCTGGTGTACGGTGAGCAGAAACGACTCTTGCCTCATACTCTACGCCAAATTTTTTTAAATACGCTGCTGCGTTTTTCATTACGTCCCAGTCACTGTTACTACCCATAATTATGCCGACTTGAACCATAAAACTTCCTTATGTCTTTAATTTAACACGTGCCTCTCCGGCAGCTACGCTGTTGGGATAGGCCTGAATAATATATCGCCATGTTTCTTTGGCGACGTCTTTTTGCTGCATTTGATGTTGGCAGCTTGCTACAAGTAAAAGAGCATCAGCTGCTTTACTATTTTTTGGTAAGTTCCGCTGAAAATTTTTACCTAAATTAATCACTGATTCGCAGTTTTGTAGTTGAAAATGAGCTTGAATCATCAGGTAATTTGCAGCGGGGGTTTTGTAGTTTTGATTGTAAGGTTGTAATAATTGAACTGTGTCAGTGTATTGTTGACGCTGGTATGAGGCTAATGCTTGTTGGTATGTAGATTGAGAATGATTTTTTGATTGTGTTGTTTTGGCTTGATTGGTTTGTTTATTGCCTATTAAGGAAAGGCTTTGGTTTATTCCAACCAGTGCTTGTTGTGTGTTTGATAATTGCTCTTCTAAGGAATCAATTCTTTGATTAAGTTTGCTGATTTGATTTTCTAAAGCAATAACACGTTCTAATTTAGAAGGTTTTGATTCGTCTTGAGAATTGGTCAGTTGTGTAGATACTGACGCAGTATTATCAGTTTGTAGCGATGAGCAGGCTGTTTGTAGCAAAATACAGATAGTAATAAGAGGTGTGTAAAAGTTTGCTACTTTCATTATTATCTCAATGTTTTAATAATAAAGTTAAACCATCACCAATTGGTAATGTAATTGGGGTAATGCGTCTATCAAGCGCTAACTGAGCATTAAAATATTTCAGTATTTCAATGCTTGGTGGAGTAGGCGGAGTGTGCTCCCTAAAAACTCGACCATTTAACAATATGTTGTCTATGGCAATGATGCCGCCAGGCCGAACTAACGGCAAACAAGCTTCAAAATATTCTGGTGTTGGTTCTTTGTCTGCATCGATAAACGCAATATCGAATTGGTTAGCATAACCATTTTCTAATAAATTATGCAAGGTAATTAGTGCGGGTTGAAGCTGTAGATTAATTTTGTGATCAATCTTTGCGTGTTGCCACGTCTCTTTGGCTATATCGGTGAATGTGACATTAATATCACACGCAGTGATTTTGCCATCATCTGGTAACGTTAATGCCATGGCTGTACTGCTATATCCAGTAAAGACGCCAATTTCTAAATAATGTTTTGCATTCATTAATTGAGCAAGCCAACACAATGTTTGGGCTTGCTCTGGAGCAATGGCCATTTTCGCCAGGCGGTGCTGGGCTGTTTTTTGCCTCAGTTGAGCGAGTGCAGGATGCTCAGGTACATTGATACTGCGTATGTATTCTGTCAAATCAGCAGCTACGTTGCCTGTGTTAATGGTCATAATGCGGTATTGGTTTATTTAGGTTGGTAGGCGTAAGCAGGTTTTTTTAATTCTGCTTTTTCAAAGTCGTTTAATTCGTCTTGGTTTAATTCTACATCCCATAAAATGCCACGATTTTCTAAACGTTGGTCGGCAACTTCTGGATTTTTTTCCAAAAATTCGTTCATAAATTTAGTGTAATCAGATACATAATTAAGCATGTGAATTCTTTCAAAAGTCTGTTTGAGCCAATATGATGGCTTGCTAGAAAGCTGTGTTAAATTTGTTAAAATTATAACTGAAATTTGCCTAGCTGGGTATGGGTTCAATATTTTATTTTTTTAAACGACTATTAATCTTTAATACCTAAACTATTACACTGTATAATATGATGTTATTTTTGATTCACTATTGGTTAACTGGCTAATAATACAACGTTTTGTTGGAAGTCAGTTGGTATTTGGTGTGTAATTCCGAAAGCGATATATTATCACTCATGCTTAAAAAATGGTTCAATAAGGTTTTTCCTAATAAGCACAGCAAACAAAGCTCGTTGTTGGTTGAATATGATGCAAATGACTTTGGATTGGGTTTGGCTGATGTTAATTTTGCAGCTGAAAAAGTAGTAAAGCGTTTACAGCAACATGGCTATGAAGCTTATATTGTGGGCGGTGCTGTACGGGATTTGCTATTAGGCTTGGAGCCGAAAGATTTTGATGTGGCTACCAATGCATCTCCAGAAGAAATTCGTAAGTTATTTAGGCGCAGCCGTATTATCGGTAGGCGTTTTCGCATTGTACATGTCATGGTTGGACCAGAAACTATTGAAGTAACGACATTTCGGGGTGGGAGCGCTCATCAAAATGCCAGTGGTCGAATCATGAAGGATAATCAGTATGGCACGCAAAAAACCGATGCCATACGCCGCGATTTTACATGCAATGCTTTGTATTACGATCCATTCGGACAAATTATTTTAGACCAACATGGTGGCGTACAAGATATTAAGGAACAGCAGTTAGTCATGATTGGTGATCCTGCCGTTCGTTATCAGGAAGATCCTGTGCGAATCATGAGGGCTATTCGTTTATCAACTAAGCTGGGTTTTCATATTGAGGAAAAGACAGCTAAACCATTGGTTGAGATGGCTGGGAATTTATCAAATGAACCTGCTGCGAGATTGTTTGATGAAGTGGTTAAGCTATTGCTTTGTGGTCAGGCTTATCAGTGTTTAATCAATATTGAAAAATTGGGTTTAGAAAATAAAATACATCCTTTTTTAACCATGTTGTTTGAACAGGGTATTGAAATTTCGTTTGTTCGCCAGGCGTTGGATAATACCGATGAGCGTGTTAAGCAACATAAGCATGTTTCAATTGGCTTTATTTTAGCATCTTGCCTATGGCCTACTGTTCTGAAATCTTGGCGAAGTTATTTGGAACAAGGACATCGTGAATCCCATGCTTTGAATTTGGCGATTGCCGATATTAAAGCGTTAATGGAAGGCCCTTGGGGCATGCCACATAAAATTAGCGCTATTATGCGTGAAATTTGGCAAATGCAGGTGCAATTTGATTTTCGACGTGGTGCTCGTGCTTTTAAAACATTGGCTCAGCCTCGATTTAGAGCTGCGTATGATTTTTTAATTTTGCGTGCAGACAATGGCGAGGTTGATAAAGAATTGGTACAGTGGTGGACTGATTTCCAGCGTGCGGATGAGTTTGTGCAAACTGATATGCTTAAAGAGCAAAATGGCCAGAAAAAAGCAGGCAATAATAGAGCGCAAGCCAAGCGTGCATTAAAAGAAGATGCGGAAATGGTGGTTGAAAAAAAACACTCACGCTCAGGTCGCCAGAATACTCGTCGTCGCAGAAACACTAGAAGTCATCAGGAATAAGTATTTATGAAAACCGCTATTGTTGCTTTAGGCAGTAATTTAAATGAGCCTAAAATTCAATTAGAAAAAGCTATTTTTGCTATTGGTCAGTTGAATGATGTTAAAGTTGTGAATCAATCATCTTTTTATCAAACAAAGCCTATTGGTTATTTGGAACAAGAAGATTTTGTTAATGCTGTTATTGAGATTGAAACGGCGTTAAGTGCTGATAAGTTATTAACTGCATTGCAAGAAATAGAAAATCAATTTGGGCGAGTGCGTACTTTTCAAAATGCACCTAGAACATTAGATTTAGATATTATTGACTTCAATCATGAAAACTATTCAACAGAGCGTTTAACGTTGCCACATCCACGAGCGCATGAGCGTGGTTTCGTTATGATTCCATTGGCACAAATAAAGCCAAGTTATCGGTTAAATGACGGATACAGTGCAAGTGAATTAGCAGGTAGACTGCAGGATCAGGGCGTCGAGGTTTTAGTATAAATTCGAGCTCTATATATAATTAAAAGAGGATTGTGATGAATTATCGCTACATTGTTGTTGAGGGTTCAATTGGTAGTGGGAAGTCAGGATTGAGCCGTAAACTGGCAGCTGCTTTGGGTTTTGAATTGATGAGTGAGGCGCCTGAAAATAATCCATTTTTAATGTCATTTTATTTGAATGCCAGCAATCATGGTTTGGCAACTCAGTTGGCTTTTTTAACCAGTAGGGCTGAAGCAGCAAAACAAATTACGGAAGAAGATGAACGTAATTTGAACATAGTAAGTGATTTTTTATTGGAAAAAGACCAGATTTTTGCGCCAATTGTATTAGAAGAAAAAGAAGAAACTTTATATTGGCAGATTAAGCAAAAGGTTTTGCCTGAATATCCTGTACCAGATTTGGTTATTTATTTACAAAGTTCAGATGAGATGCTGAATAAAAATCTACAAGCTCGTAAAGTGGATATGTTAAAAGTATTTCCTGCGGGTTATTTACAAGAAGTGCATGATGAATATCATCGCTTTTTTCATTTGTATCAGCATGCTCCATTGTTGATTGTTAATGCTGACGAGCTAGATTTAATAGACAATGATGAGCATTTCGAATTGCTATTGCATGCCATGAAAAATATGCAAGGTTCTCGCCATTATTTGAATTTGGCAATAGATGATTAATGATTAAGTACATCAAAAAGGATAAGCATGATTACAATTAATACCTTAAATCAACTTAAACAAGCTGGTGAGAAAATAACGATGCTAACTTGCTATGATGCAAGTTTTGCTAGTTTGATGGATGAAGTGGGCGTGGAAACGTTATTGGTTGGTGATTCTTTAGGAATGACAATTCAAGGACACACGTCAACTTTACCTGTTTCTCTTGAGGATATGATTTATCATACTAAAGCAGTTGCGAAAGGTGTTAAAAAGGCGTTAATTGTAACGGATTTACCTTTTGGGAGTTATCAGCAAAGCAAGGAACAAGCTTTTGCCAGTGCTAGTCAGTTAATGGCAGCAGGGGCACATATGGTTAAAATTGAAGGTGGGGCATGGATGGCAGAAACCACGGAATTTTTGCATATGCGTGGAATTCCTGTGTGCGCTCATATTGGATTAACGCCACAATCAGTGAATGCTTTTGGTGGCTACCGAGTTCAAGGCAAGGGTGATGTGGCAGCTCAAGCGTTAATGGCTGATGCAAAGGCTCATGATAAAGCTGGTGCAAGCATTGTATTAATGGAATGTGTGCCAGCTGAGCTGGGCAAAGAAGTGACGCGGGCTGTTAGCTGTCCAACGATTGGAATTGGTGCTGGTGTTGATTGTGATGGTCAGGTCTTGGTTATGCAAGATATGCTTGGTGTATTTCCTGGTAAAACAGCGAAGTTTGTGAAGAATTTTATGACTGGGCAAGATAGCATTCAAGGTGCGGTTAAAGCGTATGTGGATGAAGTCAAAAGTTCTGCTTTTCCAGCTGAAGAGCATAGTTTTAGCGCATAGTTATATGGTTTTTTAAATGATAGATGGTTCAGGCAGCCTAGTAATAGGCTGCCTGAATCTATTTTTATATATATAGAAATAGCAAATTGTTTCTTTAATTAGGGCTATTTTGTTTGTTTTGATATGAAATGTAGGATTTAAATTGCGATGTAAAAAGTTTTCAGGGAGCCTTGTTATTGTAGCTTTCGTGAAAACCAGTATCAAATTAATATTGAGGCTGCCTGAAAGAGATTGTTAATTTGAAATAGCGACAGGTTTTTTATTGGTGGAAATAGAGGTATGAAAGACAGGCAGGATTAGTCGCATTTAATTCTGCATTTTATATCGCTATCAAGTGCCTTTTGGTTTTAATTAATGAGTTAATTAAATGGCTTAAAATCAATGATTTGTAGGTTTATTTTTGCTGAAAAAGATAAGTAGTTAATGATTGTTATCCATTTTACAGTAAGCTTGAATGGTTTTTATGGGTGGTGAGAAGCAGCTTTAGGCTAGCAACCAATTGAGTTTCAGGCGTACAATATTATTCATAATGGAGATGGATATATCTTCAGTGAGATTAATTGCAATTAATTAAGATGTATCGAGTCAGAAACATACATTTTAATAAAAATAAGGATTATGTATGCGTATTATCCATACAATTAAAGAATTAAGAGAATGGCGCAATACCGTTGGAACCGTTGCTTTCGTACCAACCATGGGCAATTTACATGAAGGTCACCTACAACTAGTTAAAACAGCAAAACAAGAAGCAGAGCATGTTGTGGTTAGTATCTTTGTTAATCGTTTGCAGTTCGGGCAAGGTGAAGACTTCGACCAATATCCTCGTACATTGACACAAGATGCGACTAAATTAGATGAACAAGGTGTTGATGTTATTTTTGCACCTGACGAAAAAGAGTTATATCCAAATATTGCTCAACATTACAACGTCGAACCACCTCATTTACAAAATGAATTATGTGGCGAATTTCGCCCAGGGCACTTCAGAGGTGTAGCCACTGTTGTTACCAAATTGTTTAACATCGTTAAACCCAATGTGGCTTGTTTTGGCAAAAAAGATTACCAACAATTGGCTATTATCCAAGGTTTTGTTGATGACTTAAGTTTTGATATTCGTATCGTGCCCGTTGATACAGGCCGTGCAGAAGATGGATTGGCATTATCAAGCCGCAATGGCTATTTAACATCTGCTGAGCGACAACAAGCACCTCAGTTATACCAAGTTTTGTGTGCTGCAGTTGATGAAATAAAAACAGGCCGTCACGATTATGCTTTGATTGAAGAAGAAGGTCGCCAGCAACTAGCCGACAAAGGCTGGGATGTCGATTACTTTGAAATTCGTCATGCAAAAAGCTTAGATATTGCTCGTTCAGGCGATCAAAATTTGGTTATTTTAGTTGCTGCTCGCTTAGGAGCTACTCGCTTAATTGATAACATTGAAGTGAATGTTGACTGATAACCATTGAATGAACCCAAACTATAAATGAAATCGTGGCGTTAAGTATTGACTAGGTCGCGATTTTATAGATGATTGTGGTACAATTGCGCCTTAAATTCTAATGAAAATGGGTATGTTATGAGTTTGAAATGTGGCATCGTTGGTCTTCCTAATGTTGGTAAATCAACATTATTTAATGCGTTAACTAAAGCTGGTATTGAAGCAGCAAACTATCCTTTCTGTACCATTGAACCTAATGTTGGTATTGTGGAAGTACCAGATAGTCGCATGGATGAACTAGCAAAAATTGTAAATCCTCAAAAAATGCAACCAGCTATTGTTGAGTTTGTTGATATTGCAGGTTTGGTAGCTGGCGCAAGTAAAGGCGAAGGCTTAGGCAATCAGTTCTTGGCTAATATCCGTGAAACTGATGCAATCGTTAACGTAGTGCGTTGTTTTGAAGATGAAAACGTTATTCACGTTGCTGGTAAAGTAGATCCAATAGCAGATATTGAAACCATTAGTACAGAGTTGGCTTTGGCTGATTTGGCATCCGTTGATCGTGCTGTTGAACGAGAAAGTAAACGAGCTAGAAGTGGCGATAAAGATGCGCAAAAATTAGTATTGGCTTTACAAAAATGCCAACCACATCTAAATGAAGGCAAACCTTTGCGTTCATTGGATTTAGATGAAGAAGAATTAGCTATCTTGAAACCATATTGTTTATTAACAGTAAAACCTGCTATGTACGTAGCAAACGTTGCTGAAGATGGTTTTGAAAATAATCCATTATTAGACAGATTAACTGCGTTTGCCAGCCAAGAAAATGCACCAGTTGTGGCTGTTTGTGCATCAATGGAAGCAGAAATGGCTGATTTGGATGATGAAGATAAAGTAGAATTTTTATCTGAAATGGGTTTAGAAGAACCAGGCTTAAACCGCTTGATTCGAGCAGGTTATGAGCTACTTGGTTTGCAAACTTATTTCACAGCTGGCGTTAAAGAAGTACGTGCTTGGACCATTAAAAAAGGTGATACAGCACCGAAAGCAGCAGGGGTTATTCACACTGATTTCGAACGTGGATTTATTCGTGCTCAAGTTATTGCTTTTAATGATTTTGTTTCTTTAGGTGGTGAAGCAAAAGCAAAAGAAGCAGGCAAAATGCGCGCTGAAGGTAAAGAATACATTGTTCAAGATGGTGATGTAATCAACTTCTTGTTTAATGTTTAAAAAGAAAACCTAATAAAATGGCATGGTCAATACTGTGCCATTTTTTACGTTGAAAGTTAGCGAAAATATTGTTAAAACGGTACAATATTAAGCAATTAAAATATTATAGAGGCTGCTATTTGTTTATCAAAAGCAGTGTTTTTTCATATTAACCATAAATGAAGAGTTCGATGACTGGATTAATTAGCGAATTGCAACAACGTGGCTTAATTGCCCAAACTACTGATGCTGAAGCTTTGCAAGCTTTATTAAACGAGCAAAAAATCGCTTTGTATTGTGGCTTTGACCCCACTGCGGATAGTTTGCATATTGGTCATTTGTTACCAGTTTTGGCTTTGAAACGCTTTCAGCTACTAGGTCACACGCCAGTGGCATTGGTTGGCGGAGCAACCGGTATGATTGGGGATCCAAGCTTTAAAGCAGCTGAGCGTAGTTTGAATAGTCCAGAAACTGTTGCTGGCTGGGTAGAAAAAATTCGTCAGCAATTAATGCCGTTTTTGTCTTTCGATGGCGATAATGCCGCTGTTATGGCCAACAATTTCGATTGGTTTGGTCAAATGAGTACTTTGGATTTCTTACGAGACATCGGTAAGCATTTTTCAGTGAATGCCATGATGAATAAAGAGTCAGTTAAACAGCGTTTAAATCGTGATGATGTTGGTATTTCATTTACAGAATTTGCATATAGCTTATTGCAAGCTTATGATTATTCACAATTAAATAAAAATCTAAATTGCCAATTGCAAATTGGTGGTTCGGATCAATGGGGCAATATTACAGCGGGTATTGATTTAACTCGTCGTTTAAATCAAAAATCTGTATTTGGTTTAACTTTGCCTTTAGTAACCAAAGCTGACGGCACTAAATTTGGTAAAACAGAAGGTGGCGCAATTTGGCTGGATGCGAAGAAAACATCACCATATCAATTCTATCAATTTTGGTTAAAAGTAGCTGATGCTGATGTGTATCGCTTCTTGAAATTCTTCACTTTCTTGAGCATCGAAGAAGTTGATGCCATTGAAGAAGCTGATAAAAATAGCGGTACAAAACCAGAAGCACAACGTATTTTGGCCGAAGAAGTAACTTCTTTGGTGCATGGCAAAGAAGCATTGGCTGCTGCACAACGCATTTCTGCTAGTTTGTTTGCAGAGGATCAAAGTGATTTAACTGAGGCTGATTTTGAACAATTAGCTTTAGATGGTTTGCCAAGCTTTGAAGTTTCTGGCGATTTAAATATCGTTCAAGCTTTGGTTCAAAGTGAGTTGGCTAAATCAAATAATGAAGCACGTACTTTCATTAAGCAAGGTGCTGCTGTCTTAAATGGTAAAAAAGTGGACGATGCAGAATATGCATTGGGTCAAGATGATAAGCGTTTTGGGCAATATACTATTATTCGCCGTGGTAAACGCAACCATGCATTGCTAGTTTGGAAGTAAGATTTAGCTAGATTAAAAAAAGCACAGCTTATGGCTGTGCTTTTTTATTTGGTTTTTTAGTAAGTTAATAATTCATTGGCTACTTGTGTTAAAGCATTGTCCATTGCATTGAGCATTGGTTGGTAGCCATCACCATTTTGTGCTTCTTTGATTGAGAAATTATAACTTTTAACAATTTTTCCATTCAGTTGCCAATGGGCAAATCCATCTACAACAACATGGCCAGTATAGCTACCATAAAAATTTTGAATATAAATGGTTAATTTTTGGTTGCTTTGATTGTCATTGCCTGTATATCGATTTTGAGCACTGTATTGGTTCAACTTGTTTTGTAAGTTATTTTGCAGTGCAGTTTGGATGCTTTCCGCCCATATATTATTGGATGTAAATTGGATGGTATTGGGAGCTAATTCATATACGATGCTACTGCTTTGTAAGTAATCAGCTAAAACAACTTGCATTTGAATGGCTGGTTTATTCAGTTGCTGATTCACTTTTTGTGTTGAATTTGGCAGCTTGTAATATTGTGTTGGAGTGCTTGCGCAGGCAGCCAGTAATATACTGGTGCTGGCAACTAAGCTTATATTTTTAAGTAATTTTTTCATTTGTTATTGACCTTTCCCTTTTGGCGTGGGGTCATTATTTTTCTTATTGAAAATTAATGCATTGGGTTTTTCATTTAAAGTACGAATAACAGGATCAACTTGTTTAATCGTTTGATTAATATTCTGTAAGGTACTTTGTATTTCTTGATAAGCAGGAGATTCAGGAGAAACGCCAGCTAATGTTTGCTGTAAAGATTGCAATGTTTTAGTTAACTCATTTGGCAATCCTTGAGTGGATGCTTGACCTGTTAATTGGTTAACATTTTTAAGCGTTTGACGAAGTTCACTTAAGCTGCCATTTAGCTCAGTCACCGTGCCATTCAAATCCAATTGATTTATTTTTAATAAAACATTATTTAATTGTTTTAGCGTATTATCCATGCCAGATATGCGCGTGCCAATGACCATATTTCCATTGTATACATTGGCTGGTTTCTTAATAACATCAGCCGTTTCATCATCCACTAAATCAATGAATAATGAGCCTGTTAAAATGCTACTGCTGGATAAGGTTGCTGCCAATCCTTTGTGTATTGCATTTTGAATACGTTGTTGCCATTCTTCTTTGCTTAATGGATCGCTCTCGCCTTCGATAAGTGTTGGCTCAATTCTAAATAGTACAGGCATGAGTTTGCTGGTTAATAAATCACGTTGTTCATTTTTTATAAAATAAGGTGACTGTACAACTCGACCAATAGATAGGCCTTTGTATTCAACACTGGCTCCTGGTTTTAATGTTCCAATGGCTTGGTCAAAAAAGGCTACGACATAGATAGAGCGTGAAGTAGGTTGGTCAGGGATTTCTGCTTGGCTAGGATAAATAGTAAATGACGACCCAACCTTAATAGGCTTGCCTTTACCTAAATGTTTGGGTTCAGCAAAAGCAATGGAGCCACCGAGAACAGATGATAATGGACCAGCATCAATTTTAAAGCCTTGTGAATTGGCTTGAATATCTAAACCTGATTTGATCCAAAACTGGACATTTTCACCAAGTAAGTCATCATTGGGGCTAGAAACGAAAACTTGATATTCAACGATTTTTGTTTTCGGATCAAAGTGAGAGCGTTCAACTTGTCCTACTTGAAAATCTTCATACATAACAGGGCTACCAACTGCTAATAGTCGATCGTTTCTTCCTGTTAGGCGCAGGCGTGTACCTGCGGAATCATGTGCTAAAGGAGGAACATCAGCAAGGGCGAATTTTTTTTCGTCTTGTTCTGCTTTCCCTGGAAATAATTCAATATATACACCAGAAACCAAGGTATTCAATCCAGATACACCATCTTGATTAATCCGTGGTTTAACAAGCCAAAAGACAGTATCTTGTTTTAGAAGATCTTTGGCACTAGCAGATAGTTTTGCTGTTAATTCAACACCATTGTTTTCTTTGTTAATTTTTATTTCTGTAATGCGACCAATATCAACACTTAAGAATTTAATAGGTGTTTTATTGGCCTCAATACCATCTGCATTTTGCACCGTTAATGTCACGGTTGGTCCTGATTGACGAACTTCATTGATGAGTAACCAAACGCCTGATAGTAAGGCTAAAATAGGTATTAGCCATACTACTGAAAAAAGCTTGGTGGGCTTTTTGTTTGCGATGAGAGGTGTGTTTGTGGAAGGGCTCATTTTTTTATAGGCTCCAGTTTATTTTGTTGTTCTTGTTCATATTTGTCCCATAATAATCTTGTATCGAAACAATTGGCAGATAGCATGGTGAGAATAACGACCCAAAGAAAATATACCGTTGCTGAACCGGGCATAACATTTGCTAAAGGTGTTGCAAATGACGACATTAATATAATAATAACAAAAACATCAATCATCGACCAACGGCCAACCAATTCGACTGCGTGATACAGCTTACTAAGTATGAGAGGTGAGGCTAAAAGCTTGTACCGTGCGCTAAAAATGAGTATATACATTGAAATAATCTTAGCAATTGGTACAAAAATACTGGCTGTAAAAATGATTCCAGCAACGAAATAATCATGATCTTCCCACATGAGCACAATGCCATCAAAAATGGTGCTATTTAAGTTGCCTGCAATGACACTGGATGTCACCATGATAGGTAGAATGTTAGCTGGTATATACAAGATTGTGGCTGCAATCAATAACGATGTCGCCCATTCTAGGCTGCGTGGTTTTCTTTTGTGAATTTTACTGTTACAGATTTGGCAGTGAGTTAAGTGTTTAGGCTGATAAAAATAGCATTCAACACAGCTAATCATATTATTGCTATTTTTTTCAAAATTTGGATTGTGTTTTGAAATGCTGGCTAACTTAGCATAGAGCCAATGTTGTGGGCTGTGTAAATTAATTCGTGTGATAATTAGCATCACAGAAAATATAAATAGAAATGCTGCATGAAATGAAATGCTTGCCATTGCTTGAATCTTAACTAAAGCGACAACGCCAGCAATAAAAAATACATCATGCATCATCCATGGACGAGCAAGAATGCAAATTTTTGTTGCCATTTGTAAAGTGGGGCTTGGCCGCTTGATTATTAAGGAAATAAAGATTTTTAGATTTAATATAGCAAATGCAAAGGGTAGACCAAAAATCATTAAAAACATAACAATGGAAATAATTTTAAAATCTTTTTGCCAGAGGTTTTTAATCATTTCTGGCATGGTTAAAACTTGTTCTGGACCAACAATGCTAACGCTCATGTAGTTTGCTAACAGAATCCAAGCCAGTAAGATAATAACTGTTAGAGCATAAGCGATAGGAAAGTGAAATGGATTTCTCTCGACATGTACTAAACCATAGCCGCAACGAGGGCAGTCCGCCTTTTCGCCTTGGACTAGATCGGGCAGGGTAACAGAGCTTGCACAGCAGGGGCACGCTATGTCATGGGATGGTAAGGCCGCTTGATTCAAATTTCGTTTAATACGGTACCAGCGATGCCAAATAGTAATCGTTTTTTTCATCTGCACATAATTAATTGAGTACTATTGGTTTATAACACAAAAGCTGTCTAAAGGCTTGTTTAGACAGCTTTTCAAACACAAAATTACACTTGATTAGGCAGTTAATGCTTTGATGACTTCATCACCCATTGCTTTGCAGCCAACAAGGTTCATATTTTCTTCATAAATATCAGCTGTTCTATAGCCTTTTTCCAATACTGTTTTAACAGCATTTTCTACTTTCTTAGCAGCTTCTTCGGCATTCAAGCTATAACGAAGTAGCATGGCAGCGGATAAGATTGTTGCTAAAGGATTGGCTTTATCTTGGCCAGCAATATCAGGAGCAGAGCCATGCGATGGTTCGTATAAGCCTTTACCTGTTTCATTCAGAGAAGCAGAAGGTAGCATGCCGATTGAACCAGTTAGCATTGAAGCTTGGTCTGATAAAATATCGCCAAAAATATTACCAGTAACCATAACGTCAAATTGTTTTGGTGCACGCACCAATTGCATTGCGGCATTATCAACATACATATGTGTTAGCTCAACATCAGGATATTCTTTGCTAATTTCAATCATGATTTGTTTCCAAAGTTCAGTTGTCTCTAGAACATTGGCCTTATCAACAGAGCAAAGTTTTTTATTGCGCTTTTGTGCTGTTTTAAATGCGATATGAGCAATTCTGCGAATTTCACTTTCTTCGTATCGCATTGTGTTAATACCAACACGCTCACCATTTTCATTGGTGCTAATGCCTCTAGGTTCACCAAAGTAAATATCACCTGTTAATTCACGAATAATCATAATGTCCAACCCTGCAACCACTTCAGGTTTGAGAGTTGAAGCATTGGCTAATTCTTCATATAAAACAGCAGGGCGTAGGTTAGCAAATAAATTTAAATCTTTTCTAATTGCTAGTAAACCGCGTTCTGGGCGTAATGCTCGTTCAATATTATCGTATTTAGGAGCTCCAACTGCCCCTAATAAAACAGCATCAGCTTCTCTGGCTAGTTTTTGTGTTTGCTCTGGGTAAGGAGAACCATGCTCATCATAAGCTGATCCACCTAATGCTGCATATTCAAAAGAAAAGCCTAATTCAGATTGAAATACTTCTAGCACTCTAACTGCTTGAGCGATAATTTCAGGGCCAATGCCATCTCCAGGTAAAACAGCTATTTTTTTCATTGTCATATTTCTTCTTTAATTTTAACTTAATTATTGAATAACCACGGTTGGTTGGCTTTATGCTGCTGTTCGAATAATTTAATATCTTCTGTGTAAGCAAGGGTTAAGCCGATTTCATCTAATCCATTTAGCAAGCAATGTTTTCTATGTTCTGTAATATCAAACGTATAAACATCATTATTTGGTGTGGTAACTGTTTGCTGTTTTAAATCAATGGTTAAAAAGTAATTTTCCTGATCTTCAACTGCTTTAAATAGAGAATCGACTATTTTTTCGTCTAGTACGATAGGTAGCAAGCCATTTTTATAGCAATTATTAAAGAAGATATCAGCAAAGCTTGGGGCAATAATAGCTCTAAAGCCATAATCATCTAACGCCCAAGGAGCATGCTCACGGCTAGAGCCGCAACCAAAGTTTTTACGCGTTAATAAGATTTGGGCATTTTGATAGCGAGGTTGGTTTAGGCTGAAATCAGGATTAAGTGGACGATTTTGATTATCCATACCAGGTTCGCCATGATCTAGGTAGCGCCATTCATCAAAACAATTTGGACCGAAGCCTGTTCTTTTAATCGATTTTAGAAATTGTTTTGGGATAATTGCATCCGTATCAACGTTTGCTCTGTCTAGCGGAGCCACAATAGCTTTAAGTTCGGTAAAAGCTCTCATTTTTATACCTATATACAATACTTAATGTTCATGGAAGATACTATTATTTATTATGCCAATAATATCTTATCTATCTGCTGCATTTTCAATGGCTTGGCCGCCTCTTTGTATGTCTTTTCCTGCTCCTGCAATGGTATTGCAGCCTGTTAAAAAGAATGAAACAGCCATAATTAAAGCGGTAATTTTTTTCATTTGAATGTTCCTTAGTAGAGTATGAACATATTTAATAAAACAGATGTATTTTAATGATTACATTGTACAAATATCTGTGAAATAACCAGTAATTCCAGCTGCAGCTGCCATAGCAGGGCTAACTAAATGAGTTCGACCACCATTACCTTGGCGACCTTCAAAGTTGCGGTTGGATGTGGATGCACAGCGTTCACCAGCTTCTAATTTATCCGCATTCATTGCTAAACACATAGAACAACCTGGTTCTCTCCATTCAAAACCAGCATCAATAAAGATTTTATCTAAGCCTTCTTGTTCTGCTTGTTCTTTTACTAAGCCTGATCCTGGTACAACCATTACATATTTTACAGATTCAGATTTTTTCTTACCTTTGGCCACAGTTGCAGCTTCTCTTAAATCTTCGATTCGGCTATTGGTGCATGAGCCAATAAAAACAACATCAACAGGAATATCTGTGATGGGAGTATTGGCAGTTAAGCCCATATAGTGTAGAGCGCGTTGAATGCTTTCTTTTTTAACTGGGTCTGTTTCAGTATCTGGATTGGGTACGTTACCGTGAACATCCAATACCATTTCTGGCGAGGTTCCCCAGGTAACTTGGGGTTTGATGTCTTCTGCATTAAATTGATAAGTTTTATCAAATTGCGCATCTTCATCAGAAGTTAAGGTTGCCCAGTATTCTGCTGCTTTATTCCATGCGTCACCTTTTGGAGCAAAAGGACGATCTTTAACATAATCAATTGTTTTTTGGTCAACAGCGACTAATCCCGATCTCGCGCCAGCTTCAATGGCCATGTTGCATAAGGTCATTCGACCTTCCATGCTTAAGCTTCGGATTGCATCTCCTGCAAACTCAATTGCATATCCTGTACCGCCAGCAGTGCCAATTTGTCCAATGATATACAAAGCAACATCTTTTGCTGTGACATGACTGCCTAATTGACCGTTAACATTAATCAGCATTGATTTGGATTTTTTAGCTGTAATACATTGAGTTGCCATGACATGTTCGACTTCTGATGTGCCTATGCCATGAGCTAGTGCACCAAAGGCACCATGTGTTGATGTATGAGAGTCACCACAAACAACGGTCATGCCCGGTAAAGTGGCACCTTGTTCTGGTCCCATGACGTGAACAATACCTTGACCTTTGTCTTTGAAAGGAAAATAAGCTAGAGAACCAAAGGATTGGATATTATTATCCAAAGTATCAACTTGTAATTTTGAGATTGGGTCAAGAATACCCTTGTCCCAGTCAGTCGTTGGTGTGTTGTGATCTGCGGTTGCGACAATACTGTCTTTTCTCCACAATGGTCGATTATTCATTTTTAAGCCTTCAAATGCTTGCGGGCTTGTCACTTCATGAACCAAATGTCGATCAATGTAAAGTAAAACAGTTCCATCTTCTTCTTCGCGGACTACATGAGAATTCCAAAGTTTATCGTATAGTGTTTGTGCTGACATATTATTCGCCATTGTTATTATTTAGAATGAATACAGTACATATATAGTATGTGTTGTTTATTACAATAGCAAGTAGATTTTGTCCAAAAATGTGGTTTTGTTGTCTGTTTTTGTTATTTTTGCATATTGAATAAAATTATAGACAATATTTTATACATATTGTCCAATTTATTTTTTTGGATAGATAGATTAAAAAAATCGCCTATGTGGAAACATAGACGATTTTTATATGATTATATGTATATGTGCGTTATAACGACTTTTGACCCATCCATGAACGAATATTTCGTGCATCGTTTGCACGAGTTAACGAGGTAGGAGAGTTCAGTAATACGATGGTGATTGGCTCACCTTGAATGTTGGCGCTAACAACCATTGAACGACCAGATTCTCGAATATAGCCTGTTTTTTGTAAATCAATATTCCAAGTTCCTTCACGAACCAGCATATTAGAATTACCATATTTTTCTGTTTTACCACGAGATGTGACAACGCTACCTGATTGAGCTGTACTGTGGTATTTAATTTGCGGATAGTTTTTCGCATATTTAACCAGTAAAGCTAAGTCATTGGCTGTTGATACATTTCTAGGATCAAGACCAGTTGGGTCGTAAAACTTAGTTTGGCTCATACCTAGGCTAGCTACTTTTTGATTCATTTGATTAATGAATGCCGATAAGCCACCTGGATAGGATCTAGCCATAGCATGGATAGCACGATTTTCGCTACTCATTAAACCAATATGGAAAAGCTCCCCACGGGTTAAAGTAGTTCCTACTGATAAGCGACTTGATGTGCCTTTTAAGCGGTCAATTTCAGCATCTGTAATCGTTATCATTTCATTCATATTTGGATTCGAATCCAATATCACCATTGCACTAACCAGTTTACTAATTGATGCAATTGAGCGTACGGAGTGAACATTTTTTTGGTACAAAATTTCACCTGTTCGGCTATTTAAAATTAAAGCTGACTGTGATGAAAGTTGTAAGTTATTAAAAGCTGCAGCTGCGTCATTGTCGCTAAATGACTCAGCTAAGCGTCCAAGAGGATCTTGTTGGGCGCTGTAATTTTGATCGAGAAACTGTCCTAGTACATCTATATCATCAGCATGGCTTGTCGATGCAATCGATAGCATGAAGCTTAGACCTAAGGCCATGACTGTTTTAAATCGATGAGGTTTTTGTTGTTTTGTCATTCTCAGTCCCTTGTTTAATCGGCACAAGTGTAATTTGTGGTGAAGTTATATGGTTTTATTTGCAAGTATACTTATAAAACACAGATGTAAACTCTATTAGTTTAACTTAAAGATGCGTGCTTGAATGTTTAAATTTGTAAATATAATTGGTTGGTATTGGGCATTAAATGTAAATTTATTATTTTATTGTCGTAATATGATGAATAAAAAGTGCTAGTATAAAGCTTATTGATTTCCTGACTAAGTATAATAATAGCACGTGATTAAAGGTATATAAAATAATGAATCAGTATTTAGTTCCCAATTTTAATTTTTCTTCTATGATTCCAGAAAAAGCCTTAGGCAGTCGAGTATGGAGTACAGATGGTCGTGAATACATTGATTTAGCAGGCGGTATTGCAGTGAATGCATTGGGACATTGTCATCCTGTGCTAGTTGAAGCTTTACATGAGCAAGCACAAAAATTATGGCATATCTCTAATATTTATACGACGAATCCTGCACAAGAGCTTGCTAGAAAAATTGTTAATCATACTTTTGCGGATAAAGTGTTTTTCTGTAATTCTGGTGCCGAAGCAAATGAGGCTGCATTAAAACTTGCTAGAAAATATGCTTTTGACCATTTTGGCAAAGAGAAAAATGAAATTATTGCCTGCGTGAATGGGTTTCATGGGCGTACTTTATTTACTGTTAGTGTTGGTGGTCAGCCTAAGTATCAAACAGGATTTGGGCCGTTGCCTGCTGCTATTAAGCATGTGGAATTTAATAATATTGAAGACTTAGAAGCTCATATCTCAGCTAAAACTTGTGCAGTGATTATTGAGCCAATCCAAGGTGAAAGTGGTGTTTTGCCTGCAAGTGTTGAGTTTATGAAGGCAGTAAGAAAATTATGTACTGAGAATCAAGCTTTAATGATTTTGGATGAAGTACAAACTGGAATGGGTAGAACAGGTAAATTGTTTGCATATGAACATTATGGTGTTGTGCCAGATATTGTTTCTAGCGCAAAGGCTTTAGGAGCTGGATTTCCAATTGGTGCTATTTTTACATCTGATGAAATTGCGCCAAGTTTTTCTGCGGGCACCCATGGAACTACATTTGGTGGTAATCCTCTTGCTTGTGCTGTAGCTGGCGCTGCGTTTGATATTATTTCATCACCAGAAACACTGGATTTTGCGAATAAACAAAGCCAAAAACTAATTGTGGGTTTACAGGAATTGGGTAAGCGTACGGGTGTATTTAAAGAAGTGCGTGGTATGGGGATGCTAATTGGCTGCGTATTGGCCGATAACTATGAGCTTCGTTTAGGAGAAATTGTTGCATTGGCATTAAAGCATGGCGTTTTGGTTTTAAGTGCCGGTACAAATGTGATTCGATTTGCACCTAGCTTATTGTTAAGCGATGAAGATTTACAAGAGGGACTGGCTCGTCTTAATGCGGCCATTTGTACTTTTTTAGGTCAGTCTGTTTAGTGACGACATAAGGATTAGTTTTGAAAAAATGTGTTGTATTAACAGGGGCTGGAGTCAGTGCTGATAGTGGCTTAAAAACCTTCCGTGATAGTGGTGGATTATGGGAGGGTTATCGTGTAGAAGATGTAGCAACGCCAGAAGCTTTTTATAAACAGCCAGAGGTTGTTCTCTCTTTCTATAATGAGAGGCGGAAACAGTTAAAAGAAGTTTCTCCAAATTCAGCTCATTATTCTTTGGTTGAGTTAGAGCAATACTATGATGTTCATGTGATAACCCAGAATGTGGATGACTTGCATGAGCGAGCTGGTAGTAGAAATGTACTACATTTGCATGGCTCTTTGACCCAATTGCGTAGTTCTGAAGATGAGAATTATGTTATTGATTGGTATGATGATCAAAGCTTGGATATGGTTGATAGCAACGGATTTTCTATGCGCCCAAATATTGTTTGGTTTGGCGAGGCTGTTCCATTGATTGATACTGCTATTGATTTAGTGGCTACTGCTGATATTGTTATTGTCATTGGTACGTCAATGGTTGTTTATCCAGCTGCAGGTTTAATTCATGAAGCAAAGGCAAGTGCTGAAAAATATTTAGTTGATCCTGCACCAGCAGCTAATTTAAATAATATTATTGTGTATCCTAAATCTGCTAAAGATGGTGTTCCCGAGTTAGTGGATTTCTTAATTAAGAAAGCATAAACAATAAAAACAAAGGCCATGTCACATAGTGAATGGCCTTTGTTTTAACGTTTTTCTTTTTTGTAAATCCAATAGGTGGCAACCATTAAGAACAAAATGGTTGGTAAGGTTGCTGCTAAAAAGGGTGGTATGCCATATAGTAGGCTACTAAAACCAAAAAGGCGATTGGCAAAATGGAACCCAATTCCTAAACCAATACCAGCGAATAATTTTAAACCCATATTACCATGGCGTCTTTGTTGTGGTGTAAATGCTAGGGCAATGAGCACCATGGAAATAGAAGCAACTGGGTAAAATAATTTTCTCCACCATGCTAAATGATATCGTTGTGTTTTTTGATGGCTATTTTCTAAATACTGAATGTATTGGTTTAAGTCTTGCATTGACATTTGTTCAGGATCTACCAATAACACATTGAGTAAACTTTGGTCGATGTTTAATTCCCAAATATTTGATGCAATATTTTTTGCTTCAGTATTCTCTGACAGAAACGTAGTGCTGTCTAAATGGTTAACTTGCCAATTGTTATTACCGATGGATTGGGCTTGTTCGATATGAACACTTTCGGTCAAGTTGTTGTCATCAACATCATAAATATTAATATCTTTGAGGGTGCCGTCAGGTAGCATTTCACGAATGTTAATAAATTTACTACCGTCTTTCATCCAAATGCCGCTGTAATGGTTAGCATTAATGCGACCTTGAACAGCATTGACGCGTAATCTTTCTGCTTTATTTTCTGTTGCAGGCACAACCCATTCACCTAAAACCAAGGTGATAATTGCACAAACAATACCAAAATATAATAACCAGGAAATAATTTTCTTGGTTGAGATACCACTGGATTTTATAACGGTGTATTCACTGTTGCTTGCCAGCTGTGATAGGGCTATTAAACTGCCAATGAGAACGGCTAAAGGCATCAAATCATAAATATGGCTAGGCACAAGCATGGCAACATATTGCATCATTACACCAAAGGTATAATTACCTTCACCTAATTTGCCACTTTCATTGAGTACATCAAAAAAAGCATATAGGCTGAGGAATGCTAATAAACTGTAAAATGTAAAGGTGCTAAGTTGCTTAAAAATATAACGAGCCAATAGCATTATGCTTTACTCCTTTTGAATAATGCAGAGCTTAAGCTACTCCAAAAACCATTACTTGGTTCCATGCGAATTTTAATCATAATAATTGTTAAAATTAACATTAAGGTGTGCATAGGTAATAAGCCTATTAGCATTGGAATTTGGTCTTTTTCAACCAAACCTCGAAGGAATGTTAAACCGTTTTGATACAGTAAGAATAAAGCAACTGCAATTAAAACATTGTATGTGTGGCCTGTTCTTGGATTGAAATAAGACAAAGGAATGGCTAATAAGGATAAAATGATGACCGAAATAGGCATAGATATACGCCACATTAATTCCGCCTTAAGCTCAGGTCTATCGCTGTTAAATAGGTAGCTGGTTGGGACTAAACGACGGTTACCAAGAGGGTCAATAATTTCTGGCGTTGTGCTAATGATTAATTCTAGTTTTTCAAATGACGCAACATTATAATTTTTTTGGCCAGGTATACCCTGATAGCGATGCCCATTTTCTAAATTTAGCATTCGTTTTTTATCTTCTAGATATACACGGCCTTCTTTGGCAATAATAATATTATTCGTACCATCTCTATTTTTTTCTTGAATAAATATATTTTTGGCTATGCCGGTATTTGAATCATATTCATCTAGAAAATAGACACGTTTGTCTCTGCCTAGTTCTTTAAATACGCCAGCTTCCAGCATAGACATGTCTTGTTTTCTTTTAAGAACTTCGGCGTACTCCTGACTGCGTAGTTCTGCCCAAGGCATGATAACGGTCGACATAATGGCGATTAGCACGGAAAAAGGAATGGCATAAGTTAAAACAGGTTTAACCCAACTCTTAAGTGATAAACCGCAAGATAGCCAAATGGCCATTTCACTATCACGCCAATATCGTGTTAGAACGGTTAGAATGCTAATAAAGCATGTCAAAATTAACAGTAATGGGGTTAGTCCCAGTGTCCAGAATCCAGCTAATGCTGCGACAGCATCAATTGCGATGCGGCCATTTGCCGCACGACCAAGCAAGTTAATAACTTGAGTAGAAATCAAAATGGCTAAAAGAACGACAAAGATGCCAATGGCAGTCAATGAAGTTTCTTTAATGAATTTACTTTTATAAATCATGAAAGTAAGCTTTTAATAATTAGTGAGATGGAAAACATGTTCTCTTGTCAGGTGATTTGACTATGTTAGTTGTTCAATGTTCAAGTAATCAGCGGAAAGCGACAGCTGACTTGAAAATAATTAAATTTTCATTGGATTACAAAGTAAACGGCATTGTATCTGAATTCTATGGTTTTGGATAAGTTTAAAATTGTGAATTGAGTTAAATTAAGTACGGTATAATTGCAAGTATTGTTAACCTAATTGCTTTTGAGCATGGTTGTTATCGAAATATTTTAGTGATGTTAAAGATAGGAGACATTGTGAAATTTAATGTAATTACGGAAATTGGTCAGTTAAATGAAAATGCAACATATGTTGTTTTGACCCAAGAATCATTAGCAATTTCAGAATGGCAAAAATTTGATTCTGCTGCTTCTGTGCTATCTGCATTTAATAATGCATTGGTAAAAGATGATAAGGCAGGGTTTAAAAACTATCCATTGGTTATTAATTCAGTATTAACTAATATTGTTTGTGCTTATATTCCTCAAAAGGATAATCAGCTTGCAGCATGGCAAAAAGCATTGCTACCTGTAGTGAAGTGGGCAGTATCTCAAGATAAAGAACAATTGGTTATTGATTTAAGTAAATTGGATGCCGAAGTGCTTGCCGTGGCAGTGGAAGCTGCTGTGACTATGATTGGTAAGACGACTTACCATTGTGATGGTTTAAAAGCTGAGCCTACTACTAATAAGTTGGAGTCAATAACATTTGTTAATCCTCTTTCAGTGGAAAAAGAGTTGGATTATGCAGTAGCTACAGCAAAAGCGATTAACTTTGCTAAAGAATTGGGTGATTTACCTGCGAATATTTGCACGCCACGTTATTTGGCTGATGTTTCTCTTGAAAAAGCCCGAGAATTAGGAGCTGAAGTTACCATTCATGATGCGCAAGCTATCCAAGAAATAGGTATGGGTTCTTTTTGGTCGGTTGCAAAGGGCAGTACTGAAGCACCATATTTCATTGAATTGAAATACCAAGGTGCCAATGATGTGAATGAAAAACCAATTGTTTTGGTTGGTAAAGGCATTACTTTTGACAGTGGTGGTATTTCATTGAAACCAGGGCAAGGCATGGATGAGATGAAATATGATATGTGTGGCGCTGCAACCGTATTATCAAGTTTCTTTGCTGCTTGTGAAATGAAACTACCAATTAATTTGGTTGCTTTGGTGCCAACTTGTGAAAACATGCCAGCAGGAAATGCCAATAAACCGGGCGATGTTGTGACAAGTTTAAAAGGTTTAACCATTGAAATCTTAAATACCGATGCCGAAGGACGTTTAATCTTATGTGATGCTTTAACATATGCTGAGCGTTTCAATCCCAAAGCAGTTGTGGATTTTGCGACTTTAACAGGTGCATGTATTATTGCTCTAGGGCATGTAGGCAGTGGTTTGATTGCTAATAATCAAGGTTTGGCAAATGAATTATTGGCAGCATCTGAGCAAAGTGCAGACAAATTATGGCAATTGCCATTGTGGGATGAATACCAAGATCAGCTGAAAAGTAATTTTGCTGATTTAGCTAATATTGGTGGTCGTCCTGCGGGCACTATTACTGCTGGCGCTTTCTTATCGCGCTTTGCCGAAGATTATGCTTGGGCTCATGTGGATATTGCGGGCACAGCATGGTCTAGTTCAGATAAAGGTGCAACTGGACGTCCTGTTGCAATGGTTATGCAATACTTACGTAATAATTGTCAGTAAGGTCTTTAATTTTATGGCTAAAGTCACTTTTTACACGCATATTAATGATAAATTATTATTTGCTTGTCAATTAATTAAAACCATCAATAAGCGAGAGCAGCCAGTTTTAGTTTGGGTTGAGCATCAAGAGACTTTGGCTATTTTAGATCAGATGTTGTGGACGTTTGAAAAAAACTCTTTCTTGCCACATGATGTGTGGCAAGAGGGTAGTGACTTTCCAGATACATCGGCTATTGTTTTATGTGCTGGTGTGCATTTGCCAGAAAAGGCACCATTACCTGTTGTGCTTAACTTAAGTCAGCAATATTGGCAAGATATTAGTCATGTTGACCGAGTTTTGGAGTTAATCGGTAGCGGTGAGGAAGAGTTGGCTTTTGCAAGACAACGATTTAAAGCTTATCGTCAGGCTGATTTTATTATTGAGCATCATAATATGAGCCACCGTCAAATATAAACAGTTTTAGTTTCCGATTGAATGATTGATTTTGGTAAGGATGGTTTTATGTCACAACTGCATTATTATTGGGTGAATGTTTTTACTCAAGAGCAAAATAAGGGAAATGTATTACCGGTTTTTTTACTGGATGAGCCCTTAAGTGATGTGAGTATGCAAGAAATTGCGACTATGTTTAACCAATCAGAAACCATTTTTATTTTATCTGATGCATTACAGAATTTTAATGCTCGGATTTTCACACCTAAACATGAGTTACCTTTTGCTGGTCATCCCATTATTGGTAGTTCAGCTGTATTGGGTAATTTATATCCAAATAAAGAACAACTAAAATTAAAAGTGCCAGCTGGTGAGGTTGATATTAAGCTTTCTTCTGCTAATCATCTGGTTTGGCTTAAAACACCAAAACCACCACAAAGTAGGGAAAGTGGGGTTAGTATTGAAGTGGCTGCGACAATGTTGGGTTTACCCATTGAGCAAATTGTTTCTGAACCTATTTGGGTCAATGTTGGTAGTGAGCAGTTACTCATTGAAGTGAGTGATGAAGCGGCTGTAGATGCCATTAATATTGATGTTAATCTGATGAAAAAACATGCTTGTTTGTATCCTGGTCGAGAAATTATTTATATTTGGACCCAAGCAAATAACGAAGCATATGTGCGATTTATGTATTTGCAAAATGGCATATTATTGGAAGATGTTGGTACTGGTTCTGCTTGCGCCAATTTAGGTGGACTACAGGTGTTGCGAGGTGTGCGTGGGTTTAATTGGACATTGAGACAGGGTTGTTTGGCTGGTCGTGAAAATATTTTATTTTTACAGGTAAATGAACAAGATGAAATTTGGATTGGTGGTCAAAGCTGCTTAATGGGCGAAGGTTGGTTAAATTGGATTGATAATTACTAGCATCTAAGTTACTAATAATTATCATTAATTTCCTACAAAAATATGTAAAAAGAATGGGAAAACAATTAAGTTTACTCTATGATGTAATCGTTAAATTTTGTTAGTAAAGGGAATAATAATGCAAGGAAATCCAGAAGTTATTGCATACATGAATGAATTGTTAGCAGGGGAGTTGGCAGCTAGGGATCAATATTTCATTCACTCTCGCATGTTCGCTGAATGGGGCTATAACAAGCTTTATGAGCGTATTAATCATGAAATGGATGATGAGACCAATCACGCAAGTGATTTTATTAGTCGTATTTTAATGTTAGGTGGTACGCCAGTTAGTAAGCCAACAGCTGTTAATATTGGTACCGATGTGGTTTCTGTATTAAAAAATGATTTGGCAACTGAATTTGAGGTTCGTGAGAATCTAAAAAAAGGCATTGCTTTGTGTGAAAAGCATTTCGATTATGTTAGCCGTGATTTATTGGTAGCACAGTTGAAAGATACTGAAGAAGATCATGCTCATTGGCTAGAGCAGCAGTTATATTTGATTGATGCAATGGGGCTGCAAAACTACTTACAAAGCCAAGTGTAATAGGAGAGAATAATGAAAGGCGATCGCTTAGTTATTCAAGCTTTAAATAAAAATTTAAGCATTTATTTGACATCAATTAATCAGTATTTTTTGCATGCTCGTATTCACAAAAACTGGGGCTTTAATGCTCTAGGTAAGAAGGTTTACCATCAATCTATTGTAGACATGAAGAGTGCTGATAAGATAATTGAACGAATTTTGTTATTGGATGGTTTGCCAAATTTGCAAGATTTAGGGAAATTATTGATTGGTGAAAATGCGATTGAGGCTATTTCTTGCGATGTGAATTTGGAGAAAAGCAAACATCAGGCATTAATTGATGCCATTCAATCAGCAGAAGAGCATCATGATTATGTGACAAGGGATTTGTTGCAGAATTTAAAAGATGATAATGAAGAGTATAGTGATTGGTTAGGTACTCAATTAGAATTGATTGATGTGATGGGCGAGCAAAACTATTTGCAAAATGCTGTTGATAATATTGGTGATTAATTGAATTAATTCGCCATATTTAAAAAGCTCTCATTTTTTGAGAGCTTTTTTGTATTTATTGATATTACAGATTAGGTAATAAAGTTATATTTTGGGCAGAATTTTCTTGTGTCGCACCTAGATAAGAGGAGGCGATATCTGCACAGCATCCACAGCAAGTAGCCACGCCAAGTTGTGATTGTAAATCAGTGAGTGAGTTGGCGCTGCCAGAGGCAATTGTTTCTTTTATTTGGCGTTCTGTAATGGCGTTACATATGCATACGTACATAACAAATCCTTATTTACTTAAGATTTTAATTTTTTAACTAAGTGATAATAATTATTATTCTGATATAGTAATGGTTTTTATTATTAATATCAAGTAATTTTATATTTTTTCAATCATTAGGTCGTTATTGGATACATGTTGTTATTTTGGCTCGGGATTTAAAATAATAATAGAGGACTTAATTTATTTTATTATTATTAAGTTAATGAATTTTAGCAGCGGGATCGAAGATTTTATTCTTAACTTATCTATTTGATTTTAATGCACATAAATAATTGTCATTTATTTGTATGATGTATAATTATTATTTACTTGAATAATGATTAATATGACATATAATGTTTTATCCATGTGTGGATGAAACTTTTTAATAGGTGGGTTTGACAGGGTGTTGAAGTTTGCTTAGACTTGCCAAGTTTTTATTAATGCGGAGACCACGAACGTGGGCACAGTATCCAGTGATAGTTGTTGGTTGTTTTTATTAACAACCTTGAGCCTTTGGAACTAACGAACGCATGTCTTCATGAGTCGTGGTCTTAAAGGGAAGCGGCTCATATCTTATTTTTTATTCGCTTCAATACAATTTATTCCTTATATTGCCATCTTTCTAGATTATGCTGGATAAGAGGGCTATGGGTGTTGGTTTAAATGAGATTGATTAATCAGTCATTAGAATAATTCTATCGATGCTGCTTAATCAATATCGTTTTGCCGTGCTTACGTCTGTCTCATTTCTTTGATGGGGTAACGTTATGAGTTCATTGAAACTACAAGAATTGCGCTTTTCTGTGCGCACATTATTACTTTCTCATGATTTAGAAACATTTGAGAGTGTGATTCGTCAATCGCGTGCGATTGATTTGGCAGAGGCTTTGGAAGAATGGCCTGCTGATGAAGTAGTTAATTTATTGAAGCTTTTAAATGGTGAAATGCTTGCACCAATTTTCGAAGAGTTTAATCATGAATACCAAGATGAACTGGTTAAGAGTTTTAGTTCAGATGATTTGCTAAAAATCTTACGTCATTTGCCATCGGATGAGCGGGTTGCGATTTTCATTCGAATGACTCAAGAGGATCGAACCAGTTTATTACCAGTATTGGCACAAGCTGAGCGCGAAGAAATTTTAATGTTGGCTGCGTATCCAGAAGGCACGGTGGGTAGTATGACCAGTGCTGATTATGTGCATGTTGGACATAAGGCAACGGTTGCGGAGGCTTGGTTGCAAATTAAAAAGGGCGCTAATAGCAAGGAAGCATTGTCTGTTATTTATGTTACTGATAAACAAAGGCATTTGTTAGGCGTTATTAGTTTGCAGGATTTGTTATTGACGGCGAATGATATTTTAGTTGAAAAAATCATGCGTACGGATTTAATTCAAATTAATGCCAATAGTGAAGACAAAGAAGCTGTTTATTTGATTGAGCGCTATGATTTAGATGCTTTGCCTGTTGTAGATAATGCTCAAAGACTGTTGGGTATTGTGACTGTTGATGATGCCATGGAGCATATGAAAGATAGTGCAGCTGATATTCTTTCTAGAGTCGGTGGTAGTGCTGCCATGTCTGGCCCAGAGTTAGATTATCGTGAATCTGGTTTCTGGAGGATGTTTACGGTTCGTGGTTTTTGGTTAGGGATTTTGACATTATTTGGTATTGTGACCAGTAATTTTGTTGCTGGACAAGAAGAATTATTGGAAAGTGCGATTATTTTAGCAGCCTTTTTAGCTCCGATTGTTGATATGGGTGGTAACACTGGTAGCCAATCTGCGACTTTGGTTATTCGTTCGATGGCGCTTGGTGAAGTTAAATTAAAATGGGCTGATTTGTGGTTTGTATTGAAGAAAGAATTACCAGTTGCATTGGCATTAGGTGTTGGTATTGGTGTGTTGGAAATGGTGATGGCTTACTTCTTTAAAGATGGGGTTAACTGGAGCATTTTAATGGTTGTTGGTTTGTCGATGATGACTGTTACTTTTATTGGTGGTGTTTTCGGTTTGCTTTTACCGTTTGTAGCTAAGCGTTTTAATATTGACCCTGCGACATTGAGTTCTCCATTATTGACATCTATTATGGACTTATTGGGTGTTGTCATTTACTTTGCCTTTGCATATGCGTTCTTGAGTGATATGTTGGTTTAATATCATTATTATTTAGTAATCAATGGGTCGGTCAGTAAACGGGAGTATTTGATATGACATTGGCGGTGGTTCAAAATTTTGATTGGCAGTCTAATGTCGATACTTTTATTAGTTTATTGGCAGCCTTTATTTTAGGCTCTGCAATTGGTTTTGAGAGGCAGTATCGGCAAAGGACAGCTGGGTTGCGAACCAATGTTTTGGTTTGCTTGGGCGCGGCGATTTTTGTGGATATTGCTAATCGAATTTTTCAAATAGTGGGCGGCAATTATTCTGCTATTCAGGTGGTTGCATATGTTGTATCTGGCGTAGGTTTTTTAGGCGCTGGTGTTATTATGCGAGAAGAGGGGAATGTCCGTGGTATCAATACAGCCGCAACCTTATGGTGCTCTGCTGCGATTGGTGCTGCAGCCGGCGCAGATTTGTTATTTGAGGCAATTATAGGGACGGTTTTTATTCTATCAGCCAATACTTTATTGCGTCCGATTGTGAATGCGCTTAATAAACGACCGTATGATTTAAATGCAGTTGAAGTTAATACTATTATTTCGATTATTGTTGATAAAGATGAGCAGAAAACTGCTTTGCAGATGGTAACTGATGAGTTGCAACGAAGGCAGCTATCTTTTCAACACATTGATATCCATGCCTTTGGTGATGAAGAAGTGGAGATTGAATTAAGTTTATTTGCAAAAGAAATAGAGCAAAGTACGCTTGATGGGTTGATTCATGATTTGTTGAAAAATGCCATGATTAAGCAAGCATTTATAACGCATCAATTGAAAGAGTAGTTGTTTGTGACTGATATTGGTTAATAGAAGACATGCTATTAACCAATA
>JASLFS010000018.1 GCA_030150505.1 Vitreoscilla sp.
ATTGAAAGATCGCTTAAAACAGGCTAGAGCTGCCAAAAAGCTATCTCAGGCCAAACTTGCTGAACTCGCTGGTGTTACTCAGCCAACAATTATGTTTATAGAAAATGGCAGAAATAAGGGATCGTCTAAAATTGTAGATATCGCAAATGCATTAGACGTATCACCAGATTGGCTATTACATGGCAAAGAGATGAGTAATGCAGAAATATCAAAAATACCTGTCGGCGAATGGGATGAATCTGCACCTCTAACCGATGAAATTGTCGCGATTCCTTATTTAAATGGCTTTTCATTATCAGCAGGTACAGGTGCTGTAAATTCTGACTTGCCATACTGTGGCGCCAAATTATGGTTCTCAAAAGCATTCCTTAAAAGAAGAAGTACAGATATATCGAAAATCTTTAGCATCGATGTTAAAGGGGATAGCATGTCACCAAAATTTGAAAGTGGCGGCATTGTCATTATAGACTCAGCCAATAACACGCTAGAAGATGGTAAAGTTTTCGCAATACATTACGATGGGCAAGACTTTATTAAGACATTACGCTGGATGCCTTGTGATATGGTGTTAATCGAATCGGAAAACCCGATATATAGATCTTTTGAAGTGCCTTTATCAGAAGTGACCATCATTGGTCGAGTGATCGCCTACCAACGAGAAGAGTTTTAAAAAAGTGCAGGATAGTTATTAGTTAAATAATAAATCCACTCACCTCAACTCTATTGGCTAGAGTAAATTATTAAATAAACAACATAAATATTTACGGCGCTGTCATTGGTAACTGGGTAGATATGTAATGTTATTAGCTATTTATTAACAACTTGAAAAACACAAGAGAAGATATATTATGCAATGCCAACTGACAGAATATTCTATAAAAATTTCCAATGAGCAAGTGAATATAGTTAATATTATTACTGACATGATTAATTGGAAAAGTAATTTGCAAAATTTGAGTGAAACAGCAATTACAGCATCAGCTCATAACAATCAAGATAAGAGCATATATTTATATAATATAATAGATTCAACATCTTACTATTTAGTAACATTATGGGAGGGATATACAGGAGGGCTAAGTGGATCATCCAATCTAACCAGCATTGATATTAATAGCCCTATTAATGAGGTTATTGCTGTAACAAATAAAACAGCCGATAATCTAGTACCAGGAAGACCTAAAATTTTTATTTTCCCAAAATCTGCTATTAGCACATGTTATGCCTTGACATGGGAGTATCATAAACAAACTGGCTCTAGTCTGTTTAAACAATACTTCACTTCATTTCTTGTTGAGCACTCAAAATATGTGTATAAAGACGTCAAAGCCTCTCCATCTAACAACATAGATATAGATGTTACAATAGAACATCCAGATACCAAGTCTTTTTTTCAAAATGTTAATTTTCAAAAATTATCAACATCAACCGATCGAGATATAATTATTAAGCACAGAAAAGATATTTCGTATATTGTACGAACCTCCTACGCCAAAAGCACTATTAATCCTGATTTAGAAATATGGGAAAAATTTATTCCATCATTTATTAGTAATCTTAACTCTCTAAGCAAAAAAAAGCTTGAGTCAAAAAAAACCACTAGCAAAGTTAAATACACACCGACAGATTTAGATTTAGATAATTTATTTAATATCTTTGACAACAACCAATATGGAATAGAGAATATGCGTTTTGAATTTACAGAAAAATCAGGCATTCAAGCGCTATCTTTAGCAAAGAGCGATGTCTATGAAAATTATGAGTTAGATTTTACTTTCAACCAAAAGACAAATCTACCAGATTTTCAATCATTAAAAAGATGTCTAGATAATGTCATTTTGTAAACCATATAACAAGGATACATCATGAGTAAAATTAGCAATCATTTTAAATCTAATTTTTCCATGCTACGCTTTTTGGTACTTTTCGTGGCGGCAATAATAGTATGCTCAGCATTTGTATTAGGCGAAAACATCTCATTTAAATTACAATGGCCTCTTTATGAGACATTAAGAACAACCGCAAGTATTATCTTGGCTATTACAGCAGCATGGGTAGCAATTATTTACCCTGAGCGCTTGAAACTATTTAAAGAAACAGCTATGCATCCTGCAAGCCTAGATACAGCAAGCAGATTTTCTGTTTTTTTACAGCCTATAATCATATCCTTAACTATACTATGTATAGTTTTATTGGTAGGCATACTAGCGCCTATAGCATCACAAATAAATGCTATCAGGCCATACTCGATAATACTTAGGCAGTCATCATATGCCTTTCTAGCATTCATAACCCTGTGTCAGATATATACGGTTTTAGCAGTTTTTGTTCCAATACACTTAATAAAACAAAGCAATGACACACTTATGACTAGAGAATCTAGAATCAAAGCCATACAAGATAGAAATCCAAGTAAATCATAATGTAAAAAATCACTGAGACAAAACCACCTTCGGGTGGTTTTTTATTACCTAATAAATACAAAAACTATTAATAAAAACAATAACAATCAAAAAATGATAGCAATATTAATTACAATCGTTATTGACTATATAAATACTTTTGCTATTATTCATCTCACGCACACAATTAAATGCTGGAGATACTAATGAAGTTCATATCGTT
>JASLFS010000001.1 GCA_030150505.1 Vitreoscilla sp.
ATATTTTTTATGCAAAAACAAAAAAACATATTTTATTCAAAAAGTTAATGTATAAATTCAATTCACTTGCCAAAAGATGGAACTTACGGCGATAATGTGACTGTTTTACAGGAGAGACCTTTTTTAAAAAAAGGCACCGAAGGCGCAGAAACCCTCAAATCGCTCAGGTAAAAGGACTGTAAAACCCTTCTTGTGAAAATGGTCACATCTGGAGAGAGATGCAATTAGCATCCACCGAAGGGGAAAAGAGCTCATGGCTCGAAAATCTCAGGTCTAAGGACAGATAGGGGAAACTTTTGCAATATGCAAAGGAGCCTTTATTATATGGAGAAACAAACATGAGTGAACCTTTAAAAACCCCTTTTTACTCATCTCACGTTGAAGCTGGCGGTAAGATGGTCGACTTTTCTGGTTGGAATCTACCGATTCATTACGGCTCACAAATCAAAGAACACGAAGCTGTACGCACAGATGCAGGTATGTTTGACGTTTCTCATATGACGATTACGGATGTCAAAGGTGCTGGTGCAAAAGCTTGGTTGCAATATTTACTGGCTAATAATGTTGATAAATTAAAAACAGTCGGTAAAGCTCTCTATTCACCTATGCTAAATGAAGAAGCTGGCGTTATTGATGATTTAATCGTTTATTTAATGAACGAAAATGAAAACGAATACCGCATTGTGTCTAATGCAGCAACGCGTGAAAAAGACACTGCTCACTTTGAAAAAACCAGTCAAGATTTTGATGTGCAATTAAACCAACGCTTAGATTTAGCCATGTTGGCTTTGCAAGGTCCTAATGCCATTGAAAAACTATTGTCTATTAAACCTGAATGGCAAGCTGTACTGGCTGAATTAAAACCATTCCAAGGAATTGATTTAGGCGAAAAATGGTTTGTGGCTAGAACAGGCTACACTGGTGAAGATGGTGTAGAAGTGATTTTACCTGCTGAACAATCTGCTGAATTCTTTACTGCATTAAAAAATGCAAACATTACACCTTGTGGCTTAGGCTCTCGCGATACTTTGCGTATGGAAGCTGGTATGAATCTATATGGTCATGATATGGATGAAGAAACCAGCCCATTGGAAGCTGGCATGGGTTGGACCATTGCTTGGAATGATGACCGTGATTTTATTGGCAAAGCAAAATTGGCTGAGCAAAAAAATAACGGTGTTGATGTGAAACAAGTGGGTATTGTTCTAGAAAGCCGTGGCGTCTTGCGTGAAGGCATGGAAGTTAATATTCCTGGCATTGGTACAGGCGTTTTAACCAGTGGCACATTCTCACCATCACTAAAACAATCAATCGGCATTGCTCGTGTTCCTAAAGCAACTGCTGACCAAGCTCAAGTAGACATTCGCGGTACATTAACTGATGTTCGTGTTATTAAACTGCCATTTGTTCGCAATGGTAAGAAGCAATTTGACTGAATTTGACTACTGTATTGATAACGATCGATACAAACATTAAATATATCAACTGGAGAAAACCCAATGAGCAATATCCCTAGCGATTTGAAATATGTAGATAGCCACGAATGGTTGCGTTTAGAAGCTGACGGTACTGTTACTGTTGGCATTACTGAACATGCTCAAGATTTATTAGGCGACATCGTATTTGTTGAATTACCTGAAGTGGATGTTGAATTCGCAGCAGAAGACCAAGCTGGCGTTGTTGAATCTGTTAAAGCGGCATCAGATGTTAATAGCCCAATCGCTGGTACGGTTGTTGCAATTAACGAAGCTTTGGTTGATGCTCCTGAAACAGCAAACAGTGATCCTTATGGCGAAGGTTGGTTCTTCCGCATTAAGCCAGCAAATGCTGCTGACTTAGACAGCTTAATGAGCGCAGAAGATTACGCTGCTGAAATCGGTTAATAGCCCAATGCCTCAATAGTTTCAACTATTGGGGCATTTTTAATTTACGGTAAAAGCATGACTTCAAGTTATTGTGAATGGGTTAATCAAATTGAAGATGAACATAATATTCATCGACAATATCATGATCAAGATTATGGTTTTCCATTGCATGATGATAATGCTTTGTTCGGTCGTTTGATTTTAGAAATCAATCAGGCTGGATTAAATTGGCAAACCATTTTAAATAAAAGAGAATCCATCTTCCAAGCTTACGCTAACTTTAATATCTCTAAAGTAGCGGCTTTTAATGATAAAGATATCCAACGCTTATTAAATGATAAAGGCATCATTCGCAATCGCTTAAAAATTCAGGCAGCCATTTATAACGCACAGCAAATATTATTGTTACAGCAACAATTTGGTTCATTTTTAGCTTGGCTAAATCACTTACATCCACTTTCATTGGATTTTTGGATCAAAGCATTTAAAAAACAATTTAAATTTGTTGGCCCTGAAATTGTGAATGAATTTTTAATGAGTACGGGCTATTTAGTTGGTGCTCATTCTGAAAATTGCCCTATTTATCAAAAAACGGTTGCCCAAAAACCAGCTTGGTTACAAACAATAGTGATGAATCATGATGATTAATCATCAACTGCATAATCAACATACAAGCACCATGCTTAATGATTTAGTAAATCAAAGGAAGAAACAATGAGTTTTAACGACTTATTCAATGCTAATGAATTTATTGGTCGCCATATTGGTAGCAACGCTAATCAAAAAGAAGCGATGTTAGCCAAAGTTGGCGCAACTGACATGACAAACTTTATTGAACAAACTGTTCCTGAAAGTGTTCGCATGTCTGGCCATCTTAACTTGCCAAACAGCATGACTGAAGCCAATGCTTTGGCTAAATTACGCTCTTTAGCGGACAATATTACTGTCAATAAAAGCTATATTGGCATGGGTTACTACCCTGCAACTTTGCCGAATGTTATCGTTCGTAACGTTCTAGAAAATCCTGGCTGGTATACAGCTTACACACCTTACCAAGCTGAAGTGGCTCAAGGTCGTTTGGAAGCGTTATTAAATTTCCAACAAGTTTGTATTGATTTAACAGGTTTGGAAGTGGCTGGTGCGTCATTATTGGATGAAGCAACAGCTGCTGCTGAAGCGATGGCAATGGCTCGTCGCATTGGTAAATCAAAATCAAATCAATTTTTTGTTGATAGCCGCATTTATCCACAAACATTAGATGTGATGAAAACCCGTGCTGAGTATTTTGGCTTTGAATTGGTTGTGGGCGATTTTGCTCAAGCACAAGAAGGTGAATACTTTGGTGCTTTATTCCAATATGTTGGCGTTAATGGTGATGTGGTTGATTTAACCGATATTATCACTGCTGTTAAATCCAAAGGTGCTATTGCTTGTGTTGCTGCTGATATCATGAGTTTGGTGTTATTAAAATCACCAGCTAGCATGGGCGCTGATATTGCATTGGGTAATACGCAACGCTTTGGCGTGCCAATGGGTTTTGGTGGTCCTCACGCAGCTTACTTTGCTTTTCAAGATAAAGTAAAACGTTCTGCTCCTGGTCGCATTATTGGTGTATCAGTTGATGCCAATGGCAAAACAGCTCTACGCATGGCTTTACAAACTCGTGAGCAGCATATCCGCCGCGAAAAAGCGAATTCAAATATCTGTACGTCACAAGTATTATTGGCCAACTTAGCAGGTATGTACGCTGTTTATCATGGTCCTGAAGGTGTTCAACGTATTGCTAAACGCATTCACGCATTGGCTGTGGCTTTTGCCGAAGCGGTTAAAGCTGCTGGTTTGTCTGTTGTTCATGATTCTTTCTTTGATACTGTTTTGGTTAATACTGGTGCTAAAACACAAGCAATCTATGAAACTGCTTTAGCAGCAGGCTATAACTTGCGTTTGGTTGATGATAGCCATTTAAGCGTTGCCTTCCATGAAGAATCTTTAGAGCAAGATTTCATTGATTTAGTCACTTTCTTCACAGGTCATGCTGGTCAATTACCGAATGAAGCTAAGCTAAACTTATCTGAAAACTTATTGCGCCAAGAAGCTATTTTGACTCACCCTGTATTTAATAGTCATCATACTGAGCACGAAATGCTACGCTATTTGAAATCTTTGGAAGACAAGGATTTAGCAATGAACCGCAGTATGATTTCATTGGGTAGCTGTACGATGAAATTAAATGCAACTGCTGAGATGATTCCAATTACATGGAAAGAATTTGCACATGTTCATCCGTTTGCTCCTCGTGATCAAGTGCAAGGTTATTTGGATATGATTGCTGGCTTAGAAGAGCAATTAAAAGCCATTACTGGTTTTGATGCCATTTCAATGCAGCCAAACTCAGGCGCAAGTGGTGAATATGCTGGTATGGTTGTGATTCGCCGTTACCAAGAATCAATGGGACAGGAACACCGCAATATTTGCTTAATTCCTCGTTCTGCACATGGCACGAATCCAGCAACTGCCATTATGGCTGGTTTAAATGTGGTGGTGGTGAATACCGATGACCACGGAAACGTTGATGTTGCGGATTTAAAAGCAAAAGCGGAAGAACATAAAGACAATTTATGTGCCATTATGATTACTTACCCATCAACTCATGGTGTGTTTGAATCTAGTATTCGTGAAATTTGCGATATTATTCATGCCAATGGTGGTCAGGTATACATGGATGGCGCGAACATGAATGCTCAAGTAGCCATTATGCAACCAGCTGAAGTGGGTGCTGATGTACTGCACATGAACTTGCACAAAACATTCTGTATTCCTCATGGCGGTGGTGGCCCAGGTATGGGTCCAATTGGCATGAAATCACATCTTGCTCCATTCATTCCTAGCAATGTTATTTCTCCTGTACCAGCAGCTCAAAGTGGTATGAGCGCAGTATCTGCAGCACCATTTGGTAGCGCCAGTATTTTGCCAATCACTTGGATGTATATCACGATGATGGGCGCCAATGGTTTACGCGATGCAACGGAATCAGCTTTATTGCATGCAAACTATATCGCAGCACATTTAGCGGATGATTATCCTGTGCTTTATACTGGTCAAAATAACCGTGTTGCCCATGAATGTATTATCGATTTACGCCCATTAAAAGCGGAAAGCGGTGTGACGGAAGTGGATATTGCAAAACGTTTAATGGATTACGGTTTCCACGCTCCAACCATGTCATTCCCTGTGGCTGGTACGTTAATGATTGAACCAACAGAATCTGAAAGCAAAGCCGAACTAGATCGCTTCATTGCTGCGATGAAACAAATTAAAGTAGAAGCATTGAAAGTTCAAAATGGCGAATGGCCAGCAGATGATAATCCATTGGTCAACGCTCCTCATACGGCAGAAAATGTGACTGGTGAATGGAACCATGCTTACACGCGTGAAGAAGCTGTTTATCCTTTAGATTACATTCGTAACCATAAATTCTGGCCAAGTGTGAATCGTGTTGATGATGTTTATGGTGATCGCAATTTAATTTGCTCTTGCCCAAGCATTGATAACTACGAAGATTAATCACATTAGATTTAATTAAAAAACAGGCTGCCTGAAAGCTTTCAGGCAGCCTGTTTTCTTGTGGATAACATTCTGAATAACTTAATTAATCTTAAATTAAATTATTTAATAACAAATGCTTATATTTAATCAACAGCTGTGTATTATTTTCTAATTGGAATGTTTTTTAACACAGACGTTAATAACGACCAATAACGACCAACACTCTCAATGTGAACACGCTCATCAGGCGAATGAGCTCCACGAATGGTTGGTCCAATGGAAACCATGTCCATATGTGGATATGGCTTTTTAAATAAACCACACTCTAAACCAGCATGAATCACCATGATATTGGGTATTTTTTGGAAAAGTTGCTGATACGTTTCCCGAACCAACTGCATTACTTTTGAATCATTATCAGGCTGCCAGCCAGGATAATCACCTTCAACCACAATATCTGCATTGGCCAAGCGAGCCAAAGAGCGCAAAATACTCACAACACTGTTTTTACCACTTTCAATCAAAGAACGAACCAAAGCAATTATCTCAACTTGCTCTGCTTGCATGGTAATCACACCAATATTTAACGAAGTTTCCACTACGCCTTTGGCAACATCGCTCATTCGCATCACGCCATTTGGCAAACTATTTAATAAATCAACAAAACCATATTGAGATTCTAGCTTTAACGCATTCTCATTAGCATCAAGCGTTTCCAAAATCAATTGCACATCCGACTCCACCTCGCACAATTCAGCTTGAATAACTTGCAAATATTCACTAACAGACTGTTCTAAAGCAGCCACTTGTTTCGGTTCAACAGCAAAGTGAATATGCGCTTCACGAGGAATAGCATTTCTCAACGTTCCGCCCTGAAAATGAGTCAAACGCAAACCCAAATCATCTTGGTATTTGGCAATAAATCGAGCCAACAATTTATTGGCATTGCCCAAATTTAAATGAACATCGCCGCCAGAATGGCCGCCACGCAAACCTTTTAAAGTTAATTGAAAACCCAACATGTTTTCAGCCAAAGCTTCACGAACCAACGGCAAGGTTGTAATCACATCCACACCACCCGCACAGCCCATATAAACTTCGCCCTCTTCTTCAGAATCGGTATTAATTAAAATAGACGCATCAATCCAATCTGATTTCAAACCAAAAGCACCATCCATGCCTGTTTCTTCAGTCATGGTTAACAACACTTCTAAAGGACCATGCTCAACTGAATCATCCGCCAAAACAGCCAAACAAGAAGCCATACCAATACCATTATCAGCGCCTAAAGTTGTTCCTTTTGCTTTCACCCAATCGCCATCAATCCAAGGCACAATAGCATCTTGAGTAAAATCATGAGCCGTATCATTATTTTTTTGCGGAACCATATCCAAATGCGCTTGTAAAACCACAGGCTCACGATTTTCCATGCCCGCGCTAGCTGATTTGGTTATCAAAACATTACCAACCTCATCTCGCTTAACAGCAAAACCCTTATCCATTGCCCAAGCCGTGATTTCATTAACCAAAGCTTCTTCATGATGAGAAGGATGAGGAATGGAACAAATTTTCGCAAAAATATCCCATAATGGTTGCGGTTGCAAATTCGATAATTCAGACATAATCTAAGCCTTTATCTGTCTATAAATAACAATGTCAATATTGTACGCCGATGAACCATCAAATCAAAAAACTCACTCATAAAAAAAGCACCCCAAAAGGTGCTTTATAGCAGTGCATTCAATGGCAAGCTAATGACTAAAATCACATTGCAAAGAAACCTGACCATGATATTGCTTATCTAAATACACTTGTGAATAATCCCCAGTGGCTTCAGTTAATTCAGCAGCAGGCTGATATTGTATTTTCTCTAAAATATGCTTAATGCTATCCCACGGCTGACTAAACACCAGCACAGAACCATTCACACCATTGCCATGGCCACGATAAAACTGAATTTTATCAATATCCAAACCATAATACTGACCATGTTTTACTGGCACATTAAAGAAGCTTAAATCATCTTTGTGAATCACTTCCACTTCGCCAACATCCAAAGCAAACGGTTCAGGTAACACTAATTTTCCCAACAATGGTTTGCTATCCACCATTTTTTCTGGATTATCTTCGTACTGAATTAAATGCTCTTGTAGCTCACTTAAAATTGAACTATTTTGGCAGCCTTTTTCCCAATCTTTAAAGACAGGAGTCCAATCCACAGCCAAATCATCCGACTGAATTCCAGAAGCTTCTTCACTGGCCAATTCAGTTAAAGCCCGAGCTGCCGCAGCTTCTCTATCATCATCGAAATCAGAATGACAAGCCATTAAAGACATCACCAATAAAATTCCTAAACTTTTTTTAACCCAACGCATGAACACTTTCTCCTTACCATCAGAAAGCCTTTAACCATTAATAAACATACAAAACAAAATTATATTGTGAATATTATTAATCACTCATCCGTTTTAATTTTAATAATTCTGTTGCAGCCCATTACCCATTGAAATAACCACATTGCTATTTATTTCAAAATAAACTGAATCATTCAACCTTAACACAAGCCCAATTGATTCCAATAACAAAGCAACAATTTAGAATGCCCTATGAGGTAATTTACACACAAAAAAAGCCGCCTGAAAAAATCAAGCAGCTTTTTTTAAAAAACCAAATCAATTAATTTTTATTTAATCTTAATTGTACAGTTTGATAAATCTTCAATACTGGCCAAAGCTTCAACACGAACGCCCAGCTCTTCAATTTTTTGACGGCCTTCTTGGAAAGCTTTCTCAATAATAAAGCCCATACCAACCAAATTAGCACCAGCTTGTTTAACCAATTCAATAACACCTAATGCAGCATTACCATAAGCCAAGAAATCATCAACAAACAAAACATTGTCTTCAGGCGTTAAGAAGTCTGCGCTAATAACCACATCATAAGTACGTTGTTTCGTAAACGAATGTACTTGAGTGTGCAAAACATTTTCAATGGTGCTAGGTGCTTTTTTCTTAGCAAATACAACAGGTAAATTTAATAAATAACCCGTCATGATTGCAGGAGCAATGCCACTTGCTTCAATAGTCATGATTTTATTTACATTTGTGCCAGCAAAAAGACGGACAAACTCAACTCCAATTGACTTCATTAAAGTCGGGTCCATTTGATGATTGATAAAGCTATCAACTTTTAAGATACCACCTTCAAAACAACGTCCATCTTGAAGGATACGTTTTTTTAATAAATCCATGACCTAAGTCCAGTGCATTATTTTCAGAATGCGCCTAATTATAACCTAATATTGCTGATATACCAGAAATTAAGGCAAGTCTTTTACAATCACAACAGAAAAACAACCACCAACTAAACCAACATCATAATACCAGATAGTTTCTTTACTCTACTTATACCATGGTTCAATATATCTTTTTATGCTTCAATGGGTTATAAAAAAAGGAGAAAACAATGCAAGCTATAAAAATAACCTGCCAAGATAATTACATCCTACAAGGGCATTTTTTTCAAAAACAAAAGAGCAACACTCACTACTTACCCGTTTTAATATCACCAGCCACAGGTATCCCACAAAATTTTTACACCAGTTTTGCTCATTACCTAGCAGAGCAAGGTTACGATGTCTTATCTTTTGATTTTAGAGGCATCAATCAGTCACTACATGGAAAATTAAAAGACTCCACCGCCAGCATTACCGAATGGGGAATATTTGATTTACCAGCTGCCATTGAGAAACTACAAGATTTAAGCCAATCTAATCAGATCAATTTATTAGGGCATAGCGCTGGCGGTCAGTTATTAGGATTGGCGCATAATTACCAAAGCGTTAGCAACCTCATCGCCGTTGCTGGCTCAACAGGGCACGTTCCGCACTTAGCAGGAAAAACCAAAATATTGGCACCCTTTATGTTTAATATTTTATTTCCCATCAGCTCACTCCTAAAAGGTTATGGAGCAACCAAAATCATTAACATGGGCGAAAACTTACCCAAAAATGTGGCCAAAGAATGGCGTATTTTTTGTAGCAATCCGGGCTATTCCATCAATGCTATTAAAAACGGCATCACTGATTACCACGGCAAAATTACCTGCCCCATTACCGCCATAGCAGCAACCGATGATGAAATTGCCACCGAACGCAATGTTAGTGATTTTTTAAAGCTGTACCCAAATGCCCAAACCAATATGCAACTATTGAATCCCAATGATTTTCAACATGAGCACATTGGGCACATGCAATTTTTCCGCCGTTCTCACCAAAGTTTATGGCCGTTTTTAGCGCAGCATTTATTGTAATGAATCAAACAAAAAAGCCTTGGCATCAACCAAGGCTTTTTTATAACAATGAGCTTCCCAATCAAGCGTTTTTTTATTCTATTATCGGGGTTAAACCTGGCAAAGTTGCAAAACTTAAATCCCTAACCATTTGACAGAAATTTTCTAAATAAGCTTTATCTTCATCTTCCTCACGAATAGCAGCATACAACTGGCTCTGCAAACCCTGTTCAGTAATTCGATGGTTACCCACATAACCTTTTTCCAAATATGGCATAACCGTCCAATAAGGCAAGGCAGCAATACCACGGCGGCTCGCAACCAGCTGAATAATAGCAATGGTTAATTCACTGTTTCTTTTTTCAGGATAAATTCCCAAAGGCATTAAAATTTTACGCATCAAATCAAGCATTTCATCTGGTACAGGATATGTAATTAACGTTTCATTTTTAAAATCCTCTGCGTCCCAAACCCCTTTTCCTGCTAATGCATGGTTCTTTGCCGCAATGCCAACCATTTCATATTCAAACAATGGTCGATACACCACGCCAGCCTGTTCCTCATTGTTTGAAACAATAGCAATATCAGCACGATGAGTTAGCAACAATCCAACAGGATCAACATGAAAACCAGAAACAATATCCAATTCAACTTCCGGCCATGCATTGCGATAACAATCCATGGCGGGCATCAACCAATCAAAACAAGTATGACACTCAACAGCCAATCGCAGCTCACCAGAAGCACCATTAAGCAGCTGTACAATGTCTCGTTCGGCATTCGCTACCATTGGCAATAAATCTTTCGCCAATCTTAATAATCGCTCTCCTGTTGGTGTAAATCGAACAGGTGTGGTTTTTCTTTCAAACAATTGGGTTTCAAAATATTCTTCTAAGACTCTGATTTGATGCGATAACGCAGATTGTGTTAAAAAAAGTCGCTTTGCTGCTAATGACAAATTCCCTGTTTCTTCTAAGGCCAATAAGGTTCTTAAATGCCTAATCTCAACTATTGTTTCCATTATGAATTATTTTAATAAAGATTATAAGAATAATTAGTTTGCATCATACTTAAAACAATTGCAAGATAAGTACATCAAAAATATTTATATTCGAAGGAGTTAATCATGAATACAACTCATATTAGTGGCTTCCCTCGCATCGGCGCAAAACGAGAACTAAAGTTTGCTTTAGAAAATTTTTGGAAAGGCAATATTACAGAAGCTGATGTACAAAAAGTTGCCAAAGAAATCCGTACTAAAAACTGGCAAGCGCAATACGATGCGGGTTTGGATTTTGTAGCAGTTGGTGATTTCTCTTTCTATGATCATATTTTAGATACTTTATTATTAGTGGGTGCAGCACCTAAACGCTTTGGTTTTGAAAATAAAGATTTAAATTTAGCTGAATACAGCCAATTGGCTCGCGGCAACAAAGAACAACATGCATTAGAAATGACCAAATGGTTTGATACCAACTATCACTACTTAGTACCAGAGTGGCAAGAAGATACTGATTTCAGTGCTCACACTCAAAACCTTATTGCACAAATCAAAGAAGCTCAATCATTTGGCTATGATGTTAAACCAACCATTATTGGTCCATTAACTTTATTGTATTTAGGCAAATGCAAAGGTGCAGAATTTGACCGTTTAACATTATTGCCACGTTTGCTACCTGTTTACCAACGTTTATTGCGTGAGTTAGCCAATGAAAATATTTCTTGGTTACAAATTGACGAGCCTATTTTAACTTTAGATTTACCAGAAAAATGGATTCATGCTTTCAGTGAAACCTACCAAGAATTGGCCATTACTCCACCAAAAATTATTATTGGTACTTATTTTGGTGCCATTAGCGAACATGCAAAATTATTGGCAAATTTACCTATTCATGGTTTGCACATTGATGCTGTCAGAGCTCCTGAGCAAGTCGCTGTATTTGCCCGTGAATGGCCAAGCCACAAAGTATTGTCTGTTGGCGTTATTAATGGTCGCAATATTTGGCGCTCAAACCTTAGTCAAATTTTAGCGGGTTTAAAACCATTAAAAGATAAATTTGCGACTAACTTATGGATTGCCAGCAGCTGCTCTTTATTACATAGTCCACAAGATTTAGATGCAGAAGAAAAACTAGATGATGAAATCAAATCTTGGTTAGCTTTCGCCAACCAAAAGCTAGTTGAATTAGGCCATTTAAAATATGCATTACAACATGGCGTGGCTTCAGTTCAAGCCGCTTTTGATGATAGCGATAAAGCCGCTTTAAACCGAGCAAACAGTGCCCGCATTCACAAATCAGCGGTAAAAAATCGTTTGGATAATTTAGCGAATGAAGCTGATAAACGCCAAACGCCATTTGAAGAGCGCATTAAAGCACAACATGATTGGCTAAAGCTGCCATTATTGCCAACCACAACCATTGGCTCATTTCCACAAACAACAGAAATTCGCCAAGCTCGTGCAGCTTATAAAGCTGGTACTTTAAATCAAACTGATTACGAAAAAGCCATGAAAGCTGAAATTTCTTTAGTGGTACAAGAACAAGAAAAATTGGACATTGATGTGCTTGTTCATGGTGAAGCTGAACGAAATGACATGGTTGAATACTTTGGTGAGCAGCTTGATGGTTTCTGCTTTACGCAATTTGGTTGGGTACAAAGTTACGGTAGCCGTTGTGTCAAGCCACCCATTATTTTTGGTGATGTTGCCCGACCAAACCCAATGACTGTTACATGGTCTGCTTATGCACAAAGCCTAACCAATCGCCCAATGAAAGGCATGTTAACGGGCCCTGTTACTATTTTACAATGGAGTTTTGTTCGTGATGATATTTCACGTGAAACAGTAACCAACCAAATTGCTTTGGCATTAAATGATGAAATTTTGGATTTAGAAAAAGCAGGTATTAAAATCATTCAAATCGATGAGCCAGCTTATCGCGAAGGTTTACCATTGAAAAAAGCAGATTGGGATGAATATTTAAACTGGGCCAGCAAAGCATTCCGCCTAAGCTATATTGGCGTAGAAGATACGACTCAAATTCATACCCACATGTGTTACTCCGAGTTTAATGATATTTTACCAGCCATTGTTGCAATGGATGCCGATGTTATTACCATCGAAACGTCTCGCTCTGATATGGATTTACTCGCCGCTTTTGGTCATTTTAACTATCCAAATGATATTGGTCCTGGTGTTTATGATATTCATAGCCCTCGAACTCCAAAAGCAGAGGAAATTGAAAATCTGTTGAATAAAGCCATCAAAGTAATTCCTGTTGAACGGTTATGGGTCAACCCTGATTGTGGTTTAAAAACCCGTGGCTGGCCTGAAGTCAAAGCAGCTCTGGAAGTGATGCAAACGGTTACTCAAAAATTACGTTATCAGTTACAAGCTTAATGAAAACACAATAATCAGTTCTATTTTTACTCTAAAAATAGCTGCCTTTTTGGGCAGCTATTTTTTTATTTATCATGATATTATCAAGATTCATGATTCTAAAAAATTCTGAATTTAGCTTAACAAGAAAGATTCCCATGACATTAATGACAAGCTTAGATTGGCTAAAAAAACTGGTTTCATTTGACACCACCAGCTGCAATAGTAATTTATCCATGATTCAATTCATTGCAGATTATTGCCAATCATTGGGCTTACAACCTCACCTTAGTTTCAATCAGGAAGGCAACAAAGCCAATTTATTCGTTAGCATTGCTGATTACCAACAACAAATACAAGGTGGTTTGGTTTTATCTGGACACACAGATGTTGTACCTGTCACAGGACAAAATTGGGCAACTGATCCTTTTTCCGCTCATATTCAAGATAATAAAGTTTATGGTCGTGGCACTGCAGATATGAAAGGTTTCATAGCCTGCGTACTGAATTTTTTACCACAAGCCACCAAAATTCCATTAAAAGAACCCATTCACTTGGCATTTAGTTTTGATGAGGAAATAGGCTGTTTAGGCGTTTCTCATTTACTATCGGATTTAAAAAGCCGTAATATTCAGCCGAATAAATGCATTATTGGCGAGCCAACTAATATGAAAATGATTGTGGCTCATAAAGGCATTCAGGTGATTCGTTGCAAAGTGTCAGGACACAGTTGCCATTCTTCCTTAACTCCTTCGGGGGTTAATGCTGTTGAATACGCAGCTAGGTTAATTGTCTTTATTAGCGATTTAGCTGAATCATTGAAAAAACGAACTGACAATGATGAGGATTTTGATGTGCCTTTTAGCACCTTATCAACCAACCTAATCCAAGGTGGTCATGCGATGAATATTGTGCCAAATGAATGCGAATTTACTTTTGATTATCGCAATCTGCCACACATGAGCGCCAATGAAATCATCGAACCGATTGAGCAATTTATTCAGCAATATTTGCTACCTAAAATGAAAATGGTTGCTCCCAATAGTCGCATTGAATTAGAAACATTGGCCCATGTTCCTGCACTTAATCAACATGAACAAAATAAACTCTATCAGCTAATTGAAGATTTACTGGGTCAGCAATCTAGACAAAAAGTGGCTTTTACCACTGAAGGTGGTCATTTTGATTTAGCTGGCATGCATACTGTTATTTGTGGTCCTGGAGATATTAATCAAGCTCACCAACCTGATGAATTTATTGAGATGAATCAATTACAGATTTGTGATCATTTTTTACAACAACTTTTATCCAAATATCATTATAATCAATAAATATGCACAAAGTTATACACAGCATATTTTTATTAAAATAGCATTTTATTTGTATTTTCTGTGCTATAACATAGATAAAATAAGGTTTTTAGAACATTACAATAAAATAGCATTTATAGAAATTTTATTATTCACAAAGTTATGCACATAAAGGAGTCGTAAATGAGTGATTTAGATATTCTAACGGCGATTGAATCGAGAAGTTCGATTCGCGCATTTACAAACCAAGCCGTTCCACGTGAAACCCTTGAAAAAATTATCAATATTTCGGCGCGAGCGCCATCAGGTACAAACTGCCAACCGTGGAAGGTTTATGTTGTTACCGGAAACAAAAGAAATGAATTAATTCAAAAAGTTACATCCGAATATGAGTTATTATTAACCGATAAAGAAAAGCATAAACAGCTTTATCAAGAACCTTTTGCTTATTATCCTGATAAATGGATTAGCCCATATATTGATAGACGCCGCCAAAATGGCTGGGAACTGTATGGCTTATTGGATATTAAAAAAGGCGATAGTGAAAAAATGTATCGTCAACAACGCCGCAATTTTGAACTATTTGATGCGCCAGTTGGCTTATTTTTTACCGTTGATAAAATCATGGGAATTGGTTCTAAAATGGATATAGCGATGATGATACAAAATATCATGCTCGCAGCAAAAGCCTTTGGATTAGATACTTGTCCTCAAGCAGCTTGGAATCAATATCATTCGTTGATATTGCCTATTTTAGGTGCACCAGAAAACGAGGAACTTGTTTGCGGAATGGCATTAGGCTACCGAGATAACAATGCTGTTGTAAATACTTTACATACGCCAAGAGAAGATCTTCACGTTTTTACAACGTTCTTAGATTAATAAAAAACAGGCTGTCTTTTCAGGCAGCCTATTTTTTTATAACCAATTATTTAACCAAAAAATCCATTACCTGCAACCAAAGTAATCACTCCTAATAAGCAGAATAATACGCATGCAGTAATTCGAACCGCTTTAAATGGAATTTTAGTCATTAACCATTCGCCCAAATAAACCACAGGCACATTGGCAACCAATAATCCTAAAGTACTACCAAGAATGACCGCCCAAAAACTATTGTATTTAGCTGCTAGTAATACAGTTGCAATCTGTGTTTTATCTCCTATTTCAGCAATAAAGAATAAAACCAAAGTGGCTACAAATGCACCATATTTAACCCATTTGGTGTCTTCATCATCTTCTTTATCTGGAATTAATAACCATAATCCAACGACAATAAAGCTAATACCAACAACCCACTTCATAACATCTGGAGACAATGAGTTAGCAGCCCATACGCCCAATAATGCAGAAAACGCATGGTTTAAAATGGTCGCAACAATAATGCCCAATATAATGGCATTTTTTTGAGCAAATCGAGCAGCTAGAAATAAAGTTAAAAGTTGTGTTTTATCGCCGATTTCGGCAGCAGCCACAGAAGTGAGAGAGGCTAGAAATGCTTCCATGATTGTGTTCCTATTGCGGGCTGATTATAAACAAAAGACAATATCGTGCTGCCCGCAATAAGCAGTCGATATTATCTTAAGTCTCATCAATCCACATTAAAAACAATCAGTAGATATTGTTACCATGAGCAAGTGGCTCAAATATGTTGATAACAACTTCAAGATTTATTTATCTTGAACGATTACTCCCCTAAGAGAATGGCCATCAAGGCAATCCGGATTATAAGAAGCTATTCATAAAAAAGCAAGTACTTAGCGTAAACGCCTCCCTGTTTCCAAATCAATGATTTGACTTGGATTTTTAGCAAAACCAATGGCACCAGGAATAATCCAAGCATCATGACCAAACTGACGAATAGCATCTCGAGTATAGCGGCAAGGCTTAAAACCAGCTTTATTGCATGATGTTGAAACCAAAGATGTATCCAATTGATAACACAATTGCCGTGCTCCCTCATGATTAGGTACACGAACGGCTAATTTATTTCTACCTGAACCACGAAGCAATGGTAAAACTTTATCATTGGTAGGAATTAGGAAGGTTTTAGCAGCAGGCCAAGCCGATTCTAAGCTCACCCTATTTTCTTGGCTTAATGGAGCAAGTAAAGGTTCTAATTGGGCAAGATTGTTACCAATAACAATCATCCCTTTATGCTGGGGACGTTTTTTTAAACGAATCACCCGTTTTAAACCTTTGGAATGTGTTGGAATACAGCCTAAACCGAAACAAGATTCTGTAGGGTAAGCAATCACCCCACCGTTTTTTAAATACTGCTTAAGATGGGTAATATCTCGTTGAGATAAAAATCTTTTTCGTAACAACATACGTTTTGAAAGGCCACCCTTTCAGGCAGCCTCAATTTCTCTTTAATGTTTTAAAATGGCTTTATCAGCAATATCATGACGATATTGCATATCTGCAAAATGAATTTCAGTTAAAGCAGTATAAGCCTGCGCTTTTGCATTTTCAACCGAGTCTCCCAAGCCGACAACGCACAAAACTCGTCCACCATGACTAACCAACTGACCATGCTCATTCACCATCGTACCCGCATGAAATACTTTGCCATGCTCATTGGCCTGCTCAATACCCGTAATCACATCCCCTTTTCGAGGAGAATCAGGATAACCAGCAGCAGCTAACACCACGCCAACAGCCGTTTGTTCAGTCCATTTTGCGGTTACTTTATCCAACCCTTCAGATAATGCAGCCTCAAGCAAATCAACAAAATCACTTTCCAAGCGCATCATAATTGGCTGTGTTTCAGGATCCCCAAAGCGGCAATTAAACTCAATGGTATATGGCTCGCCTTGATCATCAATCATCAAGCCCGCATATAAAAAGCCAGTAAATGGATGACCTTCAGCCTGCATTCCTTTGACTGTTGGATAAATAATTTTATCCATAACTCGCTGGTAAACATCATCTGTTACCACTGGTGCTGGACTATAAGCCCCCATGCCACCCGTATTTGGGCCCATATCACCATCTAATAAGCGTTTGTGATCTTGGCTGGTTGCCATCGGCAAAACATTCTCGCCATCCACCATCACAATAAAGCTGGCTTCTTCACCTTGTAAAAAGTCCTCAATCACAACACGAGCACCAGCCTCGCCCATTTTATTACCCAGCAACATGTCATCAATGGCTTCATGAGCATCTTCCAAACTCATCGCAACAATAACGCCCTTCCCTGCTGCTAAACCATCCGCCTTAATAACAATCGGCACGCCTTTGCTATTGATATAATCATGCGCTTCTTTTGCATCTGTAAATGTTTGATAACCAGCAGTTGGAATAGCATATTTATGCATAAATGCTTTAGCAAAATCTTTAGAGCTTTCCAATTGCGCAGCATATTGGCTAGGTCCGAATATTTTTAAACCAGCTGCACGAAAATCATCAACAACACCTGCCGCCAATGGCGCCTCAGGACCAACCACCGTAAAAGCAATTTGCTCATCACGACAAAACTGAATTAAATCACCATGAGCAGATAAATTTAAATTGGTAATTTTATTTTCCAATTTAGTACCTGAATTACCAGGAGCAACAAAAACTTGTTCAACTTGACTAGACTGAGCTAATTTCCATGCCAGAGCATGTTCACGCCCACCAGAACCCAAAACCAATAATTTCATTACAAAGCCCTTTATTACAGATTTCAGACATTTTAATGCCAGCAATGTAAACTTAAAAGCCAAACTTGCTGGTTTAGCGGATAATAAGTTATTTGTCGCGTTATTAGTCTAAGGGAGTAACAATAATGCATTTAAAAAACATTTGTTTAGGTTTAATAGCTGCAGCAACTTTAGCTGCTTGTAATAAAGAAACACCAGAAGATGCCGTTGCAATCTGCTCAGCAGAAGCAACTCAAGCAGCTTTTCAGCAACAATTTAAAGATAATATGTTGAAATCCTTTCAACAATTTAAACTTGAAGACAAACAACTGGTCGATTTGAATTTAGATTCAGTTCGCACTGATTTAGAACAACTACAGTTTTCTTTAAGCAACTTCAATGCCCAAAGTTTAAATAACGATAAAAATGTTAATTGTATTGCCCAATTAAATATTCATTTATCAAACGAAATGCTATTAGAAGCACAAGATAAAGCAAAAAAACTAGATTATGGTTTTGATGTTAATCGCGATGCCAATCTAAATGGCTTTGAAGTTTTTATTAATAACGACTTCAAAACACCCGTTCAATATGCAGTTAACACTGCAAATAACCAAATTATTTCAGAAGATAGAAGCCAATTTGGTGCCATTTTCCTCAAAAATCTATTGATTATTCGAAACGTTAATAAAAACCCATACGAAGGCATGGTTCAACCAGGTTATGAAGTAGCCAGCGACATCAGCGCATCAGTACCCACGGCAGACCCACTACAATCGCTCCTAGACAGCATAGAAGCAGATAGCGAAGCCAAGGATACCTCAGCGTCAGCAACGGCTGCAACAGAAGCAGGAACCCCAGTAGCGCCAGTAGATACCAATCTACAAGCCAATAAACAACAAAACCAGCAAGCTCGCCAGCAAATAGACAAAATTTGGGGCAATTTACCAGCAGAAATTAAAGACACTTTAAAAGAAGAAGAGCAAAACTGGAAAAATAATCGCATCAAATCTTGCGCTGGAGAAGGCTCAGAAGCACAACAATTAGAATGTGAAACAAAAAGCATCAATAAACGCATCAAGGAATTGAAGCAATATTCCGTTGATTAATTTAACATTATTTTCATTAACATATTATCAAAATGCCAAAGCTATTGCTATGGCATTTTTTGTTTATATTATTAATATATTAATGTTTATTTAATATTAATGGTCCTCAACTGCTCAATAGCCTCTTTAAATGCATCATAATTTGCCAAAGGTACCTTAACCGATAACTGGCAATCCAAAGCAAGCTCTTGTTTTACAATTTCAACCTGATTTTGTTTAATAAAATGCATAACATCACTCATCTGTGGATAATCAAACTGCAAAAACAATTTCTTTTCCACATTTCTCTGGATAATGACAGCATTTTCTAATGCTTCCATGGCAGAAGCCTTATAAGCTTGAATTAAGCCAGGAACCCCCAATAGTGTTCCACCAAAGTAACGAACAACAATAATGACCAAATCAGTCACTTCAAAGGAATCAATTTGTCCTAAAATTGGTCGTCCAGCACTGCCAGATGGTTCTCCATCATCATTGGCTCTAAATTCTAAACCATCAATTCCTAAACGATAGGCATAGCAAAAATGAACAGCTTTATGATGTTCTTTTTGTAAATCAATAAGATAGGGTTTTATATCATCGACATTTTTAATGGGATAAGCAAAAGCTAAAAATCTACTGCCTTTACTTTTAAATTCTGCATAACTTGGTTTTTCAATGGTTTGGTATGTGGTTATAGTCATAATATATTGATTAATAATTGAAATACATTTAAAAAATTCAGAGATTTAAAATAAAAAATAACAATGTTTATATTTTTATATATTGAAGACTAAATCTAGTTTGAATATTTTTAGCTAAATATGTTTGATTATTATAGTTTTTTTATAAAAATATTGGAATTAAGATAAATTAAAATTTTTTTTAATGTATTTATTACCTAGTATTTAATAATTAATAAGGTTTTATATATATAAAAGGATGAATCTGATGAACTTTGATTTTGCTTGTGTATAACTTGTTTCTACGTTTAAAAACAAAATCTTGCGTTAATTTTTTTGCGTGTGTAGCTTCCAAATAATTATCCACTAGATTGTGGATAAAAAATCAAAACATGGTGGGTTTGTGTATAAATATAGGTTGTGCATTACTTTATACACAGATTTTGTGAATAAATATAAAAAAAAGCTGCCTAATTGGCAGCTTTGAATAAAAACAAATTATTATGCGTTTAATGCATTAACCAATTCTGGTACCGCAGTGAATAAATCCGCTACTAAACCATAATCAGCCACATTAAAAATCGGCGCTTCAGGATCTTTGTTGATAGCAACGATGACTTTACTATCTTGCATTCCTGCTAAGTGCTGAATCGCACCAGAAATACCAATAGCAATGTATAAGTCAGGAGCAACAACTTTACCTGTTTGACCAACTTGAGAGTCGTTTGGTGCATAACCAGCATCAACAGCTGCACGTGAAGCACCAATAGCAGCGTTTAGAACGTCCGCTAGCGGTGTTAGAACGCTATTAAACTGCTCCGCACTAGCCAATGCACGACCGCCTGATACAATCACCTTAGCTTGCGTTAATTCAGGGCGATCAGACTTGGTTAGCTCACGGCTTACAAAACGGCTTAGGTTTTGTGCTTCTGTTGCTGTAATATTTTCAACTTCTGCAGCACCACCAGTTTCACTTGCAGCATCAAATGCAGTTGAACGAACGGTTAATACCAATTTCTCTTCATTCGATTGAACAGTTGCAAATGCATTACCTGCATAAATCGGACGAACAAAAGTATTGGCATCCACAACTTCTGTTAAATCAGAAATTTGAGACACATCCAACAATGCTGCAACGCGAGGCATTAAGTTTTTACCTGTTGCTGTCGCAGTTGCTGCAATATGGCTATACGGTGCAGCTAGATTCACCACCAATGGTGCGATTTCTTCTGCTAAAGCATCTTCATAATGCGCAGCTTCAGCCAATAGAACTTTTTCTACGCCAGCAATGTTTTTAGCAGCATCAGCTACTGAAGAGGCATTATTACCCGCTACTAAAACATGAACAGCACCTAATTTTTGTGCCGCAGTAACTGCGTGCAATGTTGCTGGATTCAATGTTTGATTATTATGTTCAGCAATAACTAAAACGGTCATATTTCTCTCCTTTTAGATAACTTTAGCTTCATTTTTCAATTTTGCTACTAATTCAGCAACGCTTTCTACTTTTACGCCAGCACTGCGTGCTTTTGGTTCTGAAACTTTTAATTGTTTCAAACGTTGCTCAACGTTAACACCTAAATCAGCTGGAGAGATTTTTTCCAAAGGTTTTTTCTTCGCTTGCATGATGTTTGGTAATTTGACATAACGAGGTTCGTTCAAACGCAAGTCTGTACTAATAACAGCTGGTAATTTCAATGCGATTGTTTCTAAACCACCGTCAATTTCACGAGTTACGATAACTTCGCTATCTGATAGTTCTACTTTGCTCGCAAAAGTACCTTGTGGTGCATTGATTAAAGCACTTAACATTTGTGCTGTTTGGTTTGCATCATCATCAATGGCTTGTTTACCTAAAATGATGATGTTTGGGTTTTCTTTTTCCACAACAGATTTTAATAGTTTAGCAACCGTTAGTGGTTCTAAAACATTATCTGTTTCAACATGAATCGCACGGTCTGCACCCATGGCTAAACCAGTACGTAAGGTTTCTTCACACTGTTTGACGCCCATTGAAACAAGAATGATTTCACTGACTTTGCCAGCTTCTTTCAAGCGAACAGCTTCTTCCACTGCAATTTCATCAAATGGGTTCATCGACATTTTTACGTTGCCAACATCTACATCAGATTCATCTGCTTTGACACGTACTTTAATGTTGTGATCAACGACACGTTTGACAGCAACTAAAGCTTTCATAGAGTTCCTCTCTCTTATTAATAACCAAATGTATTTATTTAAGATATTACATTTGAGAATAAACTGAAGTGTTACATTCTGCCTATATCCGCTTGATAAAACAAGTCAAATTAAGCATGAGTAAGACTATTATCCAATAATTGGATCGCATTAAACATAACAAATTACCACAACAATGTTTATTTTTGTTGCTTTGCGGCAAAAATATTTTGCCATAACTCAAAAACATCATTGACTGATGGGTTTTCGTTTTTATTACCAATGTTTTTTGCCCACAAGGATGGTTGTACACCTGTATATGCTGGGTTTGAATCCAGATAAATACCCACAATGGGAATATCAAAAGCATTGGCTAAATGTAAAAGTCCTGTATCAACACCAACAACTGATTGTGCGTTTTCTAATAGCAAAGCGGCTTGTAACAATGATAATTTAGGGCAAACATGAACATAATCATAACTTTTACACAGCCTGATTGCTCTATCGTGCTCTTTTTCACTGCCCCATGGTAAATAAATGGGAAGTTTGGTTTGTTTGTGGATTAATTCAAATAATTCGTGCCATTTTTCTTCTGGCCAAAGCTTTTCATCTTTACTGGTTGCATGTAAAGCGACGTGGTAATGCTTTGGTAGTTCCAATGTATCCACAAATTTGGGGACTTTGGCGCCAAAATGGATATTTTCTTTTGAATAAGTGTACTTAAATACCTGTGATAACAAATCACGAGCACGGCGAACAGCATCATCTTTTCGTTTGACGGCATATTTTTGTTGATAAAAAATACTGGCAATTGGCTCCCGAACACTTTTGCTATTAAAGCCCGCAATGGGTGCTTGTGGATAACGTGCAAACCAGGCACTTTTCATTAAACCTTGGCTATCAACAACTAAGTCAAATTGTTCATTTATCAAGGTTTTTTTTAGCTCAGACATGGCTTGCCGAGTGTCTTTTTTAAACAAGTTTTTTCGCCAGTAGCGCCATTTTAAAGTGTGAACTTTTTTCACAAATGGATGCAAACAGGCAATATCTGCAAAACTGGCTTCAGATAGCCAATGTAATTCTATATGTGGATGATTTTTAGATAAATCATCAATGGCAGGCAAGGTGTGGATTAAATCCCCCATGCTTGATAAGCGAACCAATAATACTTTCATTTGTTTATCAATCTGTGAATTCAGTTAACATTCTAACCTAGAAATATTGTTAGGAATGTTTATGTCAGTACAAAGTTATTCAATTGAGGTGATTGCACATGCAAAAACACCATATAATCAAAAGTTTGGGATTGCAAGGCAACCTGGAATTGTGACTGCCAGTTATACACATATTGTATTAGAAAAGCAGTTTTCTTTGGATAGCGTGCGTGGTTTGGAGGAATTTGGGCGAATTTGGGTGCAATTTATTTTCCATGATGCCATTGAAGAAGGTTGGTCTGAGTTGGTTCGCCCTCCTCGTTTAGGTGGGAAAACCAAAAAAGGCATTTTTTCCACAAGAAGTCCGCATCGACCGAATCATTTGGGTTTGTCTTTATTGGAGTTAGTGGAAATTCAATATGTGCATAAACAGGTTGTTTTAATTTGTAAGGGTTCTGATTTGTTAAATGGAACGCCAATTGTGGATATCAAACCTTATATTCCGTTTGTGGAAGCTCATGGTGATACAAAAAGTGGTTTTGTTGATGGACCTCCTAAAATGTTGTCCATTATGTGGACAAATGAGGCTTTGCAACAAATGTCTAATTTTGCTTTATCTGCAGACAAAAAATTGTTAATTGAACAAAGTATTGCTCAAGATCCTCGACCTGCTTATCAAAATATACCTGATCGGGTTTATGTGATGATTATTGAAGAATATGAAGTGAAATTTATGATTAAAGATAACGAAGGTTGTATTACTGAGTTAAGAAAAATCTAAAAAAATTTTCAAATTTTTTTTCAATTCTTTAATCAATTAAGTTTTAAAAGTATTAAATGATGATTATGTTGAAGATTGGTTTTAGTTGTTGATAAGTCTTATTTCATATTAAAATCAATTAGGTAAGATTAAAATTTCGTGTTATTAAATGGCATTGAAAGCACTGCTGTAATTGTGGGTAAGTTTTCAAAAAAGAAGCTGTCTGTGCAAAAATTAAAGTTATCAACATGCGTGTTTAATTATTATGTGGATAAGTATTTAGTGGCGATAGTTTTTATTTATCAGAAGATAAATATTAATACAATCAATGAGATTGACTAATGCTTTACAATGGAAATAATGAAGTCAGGATGAGAAAAGGATGAAGTATGTTACAAAGAACAGTCGCTAAAACCATTAGTGTTACTGGTGTTGGTTTGCATTCAGGTGAGCGAGTAAGGTTAACTTTGCATCCTGCTGAGGCGAATAGTGGCATTCGTTTTCGTCGTACTGATTTAGATGGCGAGAAGGGTGAGGCTATTTTGGTTGCTCCTCATTTAATTAACGATACTCGATTGTCATCAACAATTGTGACGGATTTGGGTGTTCGCATTGGAACTATTGAACACATTATGTCGGCATTTTCGGCATTTGGTATTGATAATGTGTTGGTGGAGTTAAATGCGCCTGAGATTCCTATTATGGATGGCTCAAGCTTGCCGTTTATTTATTTGCTGCAAGATGCTGGTGTGAAGGATTTGGCAGAAGAGAAGAAGTTTTTACGCATTCTGACGCCAATTGAGGTGGATGAGGGTGATAAGTGGGTGAAGTTTTTGCCTTATGATGGGTATAAAATCACGCTAACGATTGAGTTTGATCATCCTGTTTTTAACCGAAGCAATCAAACATTCACCATGGATTTTGCAGGTGCTTCTTATTTGGATGAGATTGCTCGGGCAAGAACGTTTGGTTTTATGCAGGAAGTTGAATTAATGCGTAGCCATAATTTGGGATTGGGTGGGAATTTAAATAACGCTATTGTGATTGATGATTTGGATGTATTAAATCCTGAAGGTTTGCGTTATCCGGATGAGTTTGTGCGCCATAAAATTTTGGATGCAGTAGGGGATTTGTATATGACTGGGCATCCTATTATTGGTGAATTTGTGGGCTATAAATCCGGGCATGCGATTAATAATACGCTGCTTCGAAAAGTATTGGCTAATCCAAATAGTTATGAGTGGGTTAGCTTTAAAGATAGTGATAGTTTGCCTGATTCGTTTCATGAATTGCCAAGTGATGAATGATAGGCTCCCTGTAAACACAAAAAAAGCACAGCCAAGCTGTGCTTTTTTATTGCATGAATGATTCAATTATTTAATGGCTTCTTGATACATTTTTTCTGCACGGGTGAACTTTTCTTGCATTTCAGAAGAAGGCTCTTTATCTGATAAGCTGCCTACGATAATGGCGATTGTTGCCAAAATGAAGCCAGGAATAATTTCGTATAAACCTGTTGCATCAGCCAAAGATGTACCACCGAAGTTGGTTGTCCACAAGATAATCGTTGCGGCGCCAGTAATCATGCCCGCAATGGCTCCTCGGCGAGTCATGCGCTTCCACAGTACCGATAGCAAGATAACAGGGCCAAATGCAGCGCCAAATCCTGCCCAAGCGTATGCAACCAGTTTTAAAATGCCACTATGTGGATCTTGTGCTAGTGCAATGGCGATTAATGCAATCACCAATACCATTGAGCGACCAAACCAAACCAATTCTTTTTGGCTTGCTTTAGGGCGTAGTAAACCTTTGTATAAATCCTCAGTTAGCGTGCTTGAGCAAACCAATAATTGGCAGCTTAATGTACTCATGACTGCTGCTAATACTGCTGATAACACCACACCAGCTACCCAAGGGTTAAAGAGAATTTTAGTTGCTTCTAGGAAAACCAATTCGCTGTTTGCAAAAACAGATTGTGAGCTTTTCCATTCTGGGATTTGGCTAAAGAATGCGAAACCAAAAAAGCCAGCAGCTACTGCGCCAGCTAAACAAAAAACCATCCATGCCATGCCGACACGGCGAGCATTTTTCATGGTTTTTGCACTGTCAGCTGCCATGAAGCGAGCCAAAATATGAGGTTGACCAAAGTAGCCTAAGCCCCAAGCCAATAGTGAAATAATGCCAACGAATGTCATGCCTTCAAATAGATTCCAACGCGAAGCTTCAATGGATTGTAGCGCTTGCCAGCTGGTAATCGAAGTGTCGCCAACTTTACCAATGGCTACGAAACAGAAAATTGGCAATAAAATTAATGCAAAAATCATCAAACCAGCTTGTACTGTATCAGTCCAGCTAACGGCTAAATAACCACCAATAAAGACATAAATAATGGTTGCAATGGCACCATACCAAATGGCTTGGTGATAAGGTAAACCGAAAGTTGTTTCGAATAAACGCGCGCCAGCAACAATGCCAGAAGCACAATAAATCGTGAAGAAAATAAGAATAATAACGGCAGAAACAATGCTAATTACTCGGCTTGGATCTTGGAATCGTTGTTTGAGATATTCGGGAATGGTTAAAGAATCGTTGCATACTTCTGTGTGAACGCGTAAGCGACCAGACATGATATACCAGTTTAACCAAGCGCCAATGCTTAAGCCAATGGCAATCCAGCTTTGTGATAAACCAGTGGCAAATATGGCACCAGGTAAGCCCATGAGTAACCAGCCGCTCATGTCTGATGCGCCAGCGGATAGGGCGGTAACCATCGTGCCCATTTTACGACCGCCTAGAATATAATCTGACAGGTTTTTTGTTGATAAATATGCGAATAAACCGATGAGTATCATGCCAATTGTATATATTACAAAGGTATATTTCATGGGTGTCATATCAAAAGCTTCTTCAAGCATGAATTTCTCCTAATTGAATAATCAAGACTACTATTTCTCTCTGGGAACCCCATCAATAAAGCATCTTGTGTAAGGGTGTATTGTATTATTTGGTTATTGTTTTGTACAAGATTGTTAAGATTAGCATAAGAATATGCTTTGATGCTAATAAAAAAATAAAAAGGTTGCACCTTTATATTAAAAAGGTTGCACCTTTTATTTTTCATGGTTACTATTCGAAATAATTTTGTCATAAATACAGATATTCTTGCAATAGGAACTAGGGAGGAACAATGTCAAATCAAACAACTGTGGGCGTGAAATTAGATAATCACACGCGAGAACGTTTAAAAGAAGCTGCTGTTAAAATCAACCGAACTTCGCATTGGCTGATTAAGCAATCTATTTTTCATTACTTGCATTTATTAGAACAAGGAAAAAGTGTTGAAGACATTGCTTTGCTAGAAAGTGGTGAATTAGAAAGCGTTGATGAAGTATTAAGCAATGCACCATTCTTGCAATTTGCACAAAGCATTTTGCCACAAGGTTTTTTGCGCTCTAGCATCACTTCAGCCTATCGCCGTCCAGAGCATGAAATGGTTTCAATGTTATTGGAATCCGCTCGATTTAGCCCAAAAGATAATCAAGCTGTTTTCGATTTATCAAAATCGTTGGTTGATAAGCTGCGCACACAAAAGAAAACCATTGGTAAAGCAGGGATTGTTCAAGATTTATTGCAAGAATATGCTTTGTCATCACAAGAAGGCATTGCGTTAATGTGTATGGCAGAAGCTTTATTGCGTATTCCAGATAAAGCCACTCGTGATGCATTGATTCGCGACAAAATTGGTAAAGGCGATTGGAAAGCGCACTTAGGTGGTGGCTCAATGTTTGTGAATGCCGCAACTTGGGGCTTGATGCTCACTGGTAAGTTAGTAGCCACGCACAGTGAGAAAAATTTATCAAAATCACTGAATGGTATTTTGGCAAAAAGTGGTTCTCCATTAATTCGCAAAAGTGTCGATATGGCCATGCGTTTAATGGGCGAACAATTTGTTTGTGGTGAGAATATTGCTGAAGCGCTTGCCAATGCTCAAAGCATGGAAGAAAAAGGCTTCTTGTATTCGTACGATATGTTGGGCGAAGCTGCATTAACAGAAGAAGATGCTCAAGATTATTTACAATCTTATCGCCAAGCAATCCTAGCAATTGGTAAAGCTTCAAATGGTCGTGGTATTTATCAAGGACCTGGTATTTCGATTAAATTATCAGCATTGCATCCTCGTTATACTCGTGCGCAATATGATCGTGTTATGGATGAATTGTATCCGCGCGTTTTAGAACTCATGCAAATGGCTAAAGAACAAAATATTGGTGTCAATATCGATGCTGAAGAAGCCAATCGTTTAGAGCTATCTTTGGACTTGTTGGAGCGATTATGCTACGAGCCTAGTTTAGCGGGTTGGAATGGCATTGGTTTTGTGATTCAAGCTTACCAAAAACGTTGCCCATTTGTGATTGATTATTTGGTTGATTTGGCAAAACGAACCAATCACCGCTTAATGGTTCGCTTGGTAAAAGGCGCTTATTGGGACAGTGAAATTAAAATGTCTCAAATTGAAGGTTTAGAAGATTATCCTGTTTATACACGCAAAGTGCATACGGATATTTCTTATGTGGCATGTGCTCGCAAAATGTTAGCAGCTCAAAATGAGATTTATCCACAATTTGCATCGCATAACGCACGAACGTTGGCATCTATTTACCAAATGGCTGGTCGTCAGCATGTTGAAGGACAATATGAATTCCAGTGTCTGCATGGCATGGGTGAGCCATTATATCAATATGTGGTTGGCAGTGGTCAAGGGCAATTGGGTGTGCCTTGCCGTGTTTATGCGCCAGTGGGAACGCATGAAACATTATTGGCTTATTTGGTACGCCGTTTGTTGGAAAATGGTGCTAATACATCGTTTGTGAACTTAATCGCTGATCCCAATAATGCCGCAGAAGATTTGGTTATTGACCCTGTTGTGGTGGTGGAAAAAGCAGCAGATGCCACAGGAGTGGTTGGTTTGCATCACGATAAAATTGTTTTGCCGCATGATTTATACGGAAAAGAGCGAATCAATTCGTTTGGTTTTGATTTTTCCAATGAGCATCGTTTGGCATCATTATCCGCTGCATTGTTGCATTCAAGCCAAGAGCCATGGTTATCATTGCCTATTTTAGACACTATTGCACCAGAGGGTGAAACTTATCCAGTTTTGAATCCTGCTAATCAGTTTGATGTGGTTGGACATAGCCGTTTTGCAACATTAGATGAGGCTAAAAAAGCCTTGGATATTGCCCAAAACGTTGCGCCAATATGGCAAGCAGCAACGCCAGCAGAGCGAGCAGCTGTGTTAGAAGCCGCTGCGGATTTAATGCAAGAAAGAACCGAAGTTTTAATTGGATTGTTGGTGCGTGAAGCAGGTAAAACATTTGCCAATGCCATTGCTGAAGTACGCGAAGCCATCGATTTCTTGCGTTTTTATGCAAGCCAAGCCAAAACCATTTTCCAAAATGATACGCACCGTCCATTGGGAATTGTTGTTTGTATTAGTCCTTGGAACTTCCCATTGGCGATTTTCATTGGCCAAGTATGTGCAGCATTGGCAGCAGGTAATGTGGCGATTGCCAAACCAGCAGAACAAACGCCGTTAATTGCCGCTGAAGCCATTCGCTTATTATTGGAAGCGGGATTAACTGCTGGTGTGGTTCAATTATTGCCGGGCGAAGGTCATATTGTTGGTGATGCCTTGGTAAAAGATAGCCGTGTTAAAGGCGTTATGTTTACCGGCTCAACAGAAGTGGCACGATTGTTGTCACAAAATATTGCAGGGCGTTTAGATGATCATGGTCAACCCATTCCATTGATTGCGGAAACGGGTGGTCAGAATGTGATGGTTGTTGATTCATCAGCACTAACAGAACAAGTGGTTGTTGATGTGATTAATTCTGCTTTTGATAGCGCTGGCCAACGTTGTTCTGCTTTGCGAGTATTGTGCGTTCAGGAAGAATGCGCAGATCGTGTGGTAAGAATGTTAAAAGGAGCGATTGCTGAATATCGCTTAGGCTCACCAGATGATTTTGCCGTGGATATTGGTCCTGTTATTGATGCGGAAGCAAAAAATAATATCGAAAACCATATTACCCAAATGCGTGAGGCTGGTCATGCGATTACTCAGTTATACCATGATGATCGTTTTGATAATAACAAAGGCTTTTTTGTTGCGCCGACGATTATTGAAATTGATGATATTTCAGAATTGAAGCGTGAAGTCTTTGGTCCTGTTTTGCATATTGTTCGTTATCGCCGAGAAAACTTACCCCGTTTAATTGATGACATTAATGCAACAGGTTATGGCTTAACAATGGGCGTTCATACGCGTATTGATGAAACCACTGAAGCCATTATTGCTCGTGGGCACGCTGGGAATATGTATGTGAATCGAAACATGGTTGGAGCGGTGGTGGGTGTACAGCCATTTGGCGGTGAAGGTTTATCTGGTACAGGTCCTAAAGCTGGCGGTCCATTGTATTTACATCGTTTATTGTCAACTTATCCACAAGATAGCGTTGCTCGTAGTATTGCATTGTTAAATGAGCCAGCTTTGACTGAACAGCTAGCACAGCTCAAGGAAAACAAATCCACAGCGATGGTTGATTTTGAAAAATGGTTACAAGCTGAAAATAAATCCACATTGCTAAAACAACTGCAAGAAAATGGCTCGTTGGTTGGTTTGAATATCTTATTGCCGGGACCAACAGGAGAAGACAATATTTATCATCTGAATGTTCGTGAAAATGTATTGTGTTTGGCTGATGACGAAAATGATTTATTGGCACAATTATTGGCAATCATTGCTGGCAATACAAAAGCCACTTGGGTGAAAAATACCATGAGTGAAAAATTGTATGCATCATTGCCAAATAGTATTCAGAAGCACATCCAGTTGGTTGATGATTATATGAATACTGATATCACTATCGATAGTGTGCTATTTCATGGTGATGCTGATCAGCTGCAACAAGTCAGTATTGAATTATCACAAGGTGAAGGCGCTATTATCGGCATTGCAGCGATGAATAGGGGAGAAGTGGTTGTTCCTGCTTTGCGTTTGTTGGTTGAACGTTCAATTAGTATTAATACTGCAGCAGCCGGTGGTAATGCCAATTTAATGATGATTGGATAATAAATCATTGGTTGAAAAAGAAAAAACCGAAGGTGATACTTCGGTTTTTTTATTGCTTAAGATAAGTATTGGTTTTAAACAACAACACATTCAGGTTTGCCAGCTACAAAAGCATTAATATTTTGGCATAGAATATTAAATAAACGCGTCATGGCTTCTTGGCTGCCCCATGCCATATGTGGCGTGATGATTAAATGAGGCAGGCGAGTGGATAATAATGGGTTACCATTTTTGGGTGGCTCTTCTGTTAATACATCAATTCCAGCCCCACCTAATTGACCATATTTTAGTGCTGCAACCAAAGAAAATTCATTCACTAAACCACCACGACCAACATTGATTAATACCGCTCCTGGTTTCATGGCTTGTAATTCTTTTTCATCAATCATATTGAATGTTTCATCATTCAGTGGGCAATGCAACGACAGCACATCGGCAGTTTCTATGGCTTGCTGAAATGGGACATAGCCTTCTCGACATTGTTGAGCTTGTTTGTGCTCTGCGAAGATAACATTCATTCCAAACGCTTCAGCTCTTTTAGCAAAAGCTTGTCCAATACCACCTTTCCCGAAAATAGCCAAAGTTTTACCGTTAACATCATGCATTGGGGAACCAAAGTGGCAAAAATGGGGTGCGTTTTGCCAAATGCCTGCTGAAACGTCACGTTGGTATGCTGGAAGTTGACGCATTAATGCGAGCATGAGCATAAAAGCGTGTTCTGCTACTGAGTCGTTGCCATAAGCTTGGATATTGCTGACGATAATATTGTTTTTCTGACAATATTCAATATCAACATGGTTATAACCTGTGGCTGCAATGGCTATCATTTTAATATTGGGATTGGTTTGTAAAATGTCAGCCGTTAGTTTGACTTTATTGGTGATAATAATATCTGCATGAGCAATTCGTGAAATGATATCCTCATTCATGGTTTGTTCATGGCAAGTTAGCTGGTGTGGAAAATTGAATTGAAAATCCAAAGGCAACAAAGTGCCTTGGTCAAGACAAACGATGTTTAAATTGTTTTGCATGGTATATTCTTTTTTTTGAGTTATGTACTAGCGCGGAATTATTTGATTATAACAATAGTTTTCAATCGGCGATTGATTGACAAAATTTAGCATTTGTAAATACGATAGTCATTATTTGAAAATTCATTTAAAATATATCCGTTAATACTTAAGTATTTGGTTTTTATTGCTTAATAAACTGTAAAAAACATAGTATTTTAGAAATTATATTGACGTGTTAGTAAAAAAGTTATTAGGAATAAACGGTGTTAAATTTACAAAAAGTCATAGTTGGTCAACCTGCGCAAGCGGGGGAATATGTTTTTTCATGTATTAAAGATTTGCATGATTCAAAGCAATTAAAATCCATAGGATTAGCAACAGGTAGCACCATGATGCCCGTTTATCAAAAATGGCGTCAAAGCTCTGCAAGTTTTAATGATGTTGTAACGTTTAATTTAGATGAGTATGTCGGTTTATCTGCAGATAATTGCAATAGTTACTCTTATTTTATGCATCAAGAGTTGTTTAATCACGTTACTTTTAAATCCCATTATTTATTAAATGGTGTTGCCAGTAATTTACAACAAGCTTGTGAAGATTATGAGCAAGCATTGCAAGATAACCCATTGGATTTACAGTTATTAGGCGTGGGTGAAAATGGGCATATTGCCTTTAATGAACCAGGCACTTCTATCGATTCAGTAACACATTTGGCGCAATTAACAGATTCAACCATCAATGTTAATAGTCGTTTTTTTGAAGAAGATGATGCTTTGCCTACGCAGGCATTAACCATGGGCATTAAATCTATTTTAAATGCCAAAAGAATTATTATTGTGATTTTAGGCGAAAAAAAACGCGCGGCATTAGAAAAATTATATGCAGGTAAAGTGGATGATGTTTGGCCTATCACATATTTATTGCAGCATCCTCATGTTACTGTGGTAACTGATTTAGTTTAATAAAACATATATAGCGTATTAGTTAGGGTTGGAAAAAATGGAATTAATCATTGAAGATTTGGTAGATGGTACTGGTAAAGAAGCAGTAAAAGGTTGTGAAATTACGGTTCATTATGCTGGTTTTTTAGAAGATGGTACGAAGTTTGATTCAAGTTTGGACCGAAAACAGCCTTTAAGTATTACTTTGGGCGTTGGTATGGTTATTAAAGGTTGGGATGAAGGTTTTGCTGGCATGAAAGAAGGCGGAAAACGCAAGTTGACTATTCCTCCTCATTTGGGCTACGGTGCCAATGGAATTGGTAATGTTATTCCACCGAATGCTACTTTAATTTTTGAAGTGGAATTATTAAAAGTCGATTAATTGATACTCAATAATGTTGTATTAATATCAACAATCCAGATTCTTAGTTAATACAAATCAATATTTGATGAGTATTTATGAACTCTTACAGTTATTGTTATTACACTATATGCTACAGTGACTGTAAAGCAAGGAGAATAATTGTGTCTGTAGTGTTATACGATGATGGAAATCATAAATGCGTTGCATTTACTGACCTGGTTACTGGTGAAGGTGTTCAAGCTAACCAGTTTGCAATTGCAAACGGCGGTGAGGGCATGTTGCTAGATCCTGGTGGTAACTTAACTTACAAAAACTTATTAGCAGAGATGTCTAATTATTTCTTACCATCACATTTGAAATATATTTTTGCATCACATCCTGATCCAGATATTATTGCATCAGTGAATGGTTGGTTGTTGATTACAGATGCAGAGATTTTAATTGCTCAAGAGTGGGATCGTTTTATTCCTCATTTTTGTTTAAAAGGTGCGACAGTAGGGCGCTTAAACCCAATTCCACCTGAAGGCATGATTGTGAAGTTGAATGACTCAAATTTACAATTAATTCCTGCTCACTTTTTGCATTGTGTCGGTAACTTCCATGTTTACGACCCAATTAGTAAGATTTTATTTAGTGGTGACGTGGGTGCTTCTTTGGTGGATGCAGAAACTGCAGCAGCACCAGTGGTTGATTTTGATGACCATTTGGTTTCTGGTTCTATGCAAGGTTTCCATGAGCGCTATATGAGTGGTAATGCTGCTTGTCGCTATTGGGCTAATATGATTCGCCAATTAGATGTTGAGTGGATTGTTCCTCAGCATGGTGCTTCATTCAAAGGCAAAAAAATGGTTAACCGCTTCTTGGATTGGATTGAAAACTTGCAATGTGGTATTGATTTAATTTCGCAAGATGATTTTGTATTAGATAAAATGCAAATGTTCCACGATAAACGAGATGCATAAATATGAAAAAAGCTGCTAATTGGCAGCTTTTTTCATTTAGAGACAGAACAACGTATAATGTTATAAAATATGAGATAATTTATGATATTTTAATATAAACCATTAATTAACTTAGGGAATTATTTATGACACTTCCAGCTTGTCCACAATGTCAGTCAGAATACACTTATGAAGATCAAGGGCATTTTGTTTGTCCTGAATGTGCTCACGAATGGAATGAGCAAGAGGGTAAAACTTCTGAGGATGAATTAATTGTCCGTGATGCACATGGCGAAATTTTGCAAGATGGCGATACCGTTACATTGATTAAAGACTTGAAAATCAAAGGCAGTTCACAAGTGATTAAGCAAGGTACTAAAGTAAAAGGTATTCGTGTGCAAGATGGCGCTTCTAACGCAGACCATGATATTGCTTGCCGAATTAATGGCTCGCCAATGAATTTAAAATCAGAGTTTGTAAAAAAAGCATAGATTTATCGACATAGAGCAACTGATATAAATCGACTACAATAGAGGCTTAGCCTCTATTTTTGTTTGAGAAAGCCTTCCATGAATCATAATCCTACCATTGCTGCGATTGCGACTGCCCCAGGACGAGGTGGTGTTGGTGTTATACGTTTGTCTGGTAAAAATTTATTGCCATTAGCGCAGCAGATAACCGGCGGTAAAACACCTAAACCTAGAATTGCATTGTACACAGATTTTCTAGCGGATAATCAAGAGCCAATTGATAATGGTTTGTTGCTGTATTTTGCTGCTCCTGCTAGTTTTACTGGGGAGGATGTCATTGAATTGCAAGGGCATGGTGGACCCGTGGTAATGAATATGTTGCTTGAGCGCTGCTTGGAGCTTGGCGCAAAAATGGCCGAGCCGGGTGAGTTTACTAAGCGTGCATTTTTGAATAATAAGTTGGATTTAGCACAGGCTGAAAGCGTTGCTGATTTAATTGATGCTTCTAGTCAAAGTGCTGCTCGTATGGCATTGCGTTCTTTAAAAGGGGCTTTTTCAGAACAAATTCATGAGTTGGTTGATAACGTCATTACTTTGCGTATGTTGGTCGAAGCAACTTTGGATTTTCCTGAAGAGGAAATTGATTTTTTAGAAGCAGCAGATGCCAAAGGGAAGCTTCAGCATATTCGCTCTGAATTGGATGCCGTTTTAGCAAATGCAGAGCAGGGGGCTATTTTACGAGAAGGCATGAATGTGGTTTTGGTTGGTGCGCCTAATGTGGGTAAATCTTCTTTGTTAAATGCCTTGGCAGGCGAAGATGTGGCTATTGTAACGGATATTGCAGGCACAACGCGCGACACCGTTAGAGAACAAATTACCTTAGATGGCGTTCCCATTCATATTATTGATACTGCTGGTTTGCGTGAAACAGATGATGTTGTTGAAAAAATTGGCATTGAACGTAGCCAAAAAGCTGTTCAGCAAGCAGATGTTGCTTTGGTGTTGATTGACCCAAGAGATGGGGTTAATGACATTACACAGAACATTCTTAATGCCTTGCCTGAGCAGTTAAAACGGATTGAAATTCACAACAAAAGTGATTTAACTGGTGAAACTGTACAATATGTTTCACGTGAAACGGCTGAAAAGCAAATGCAAACGCAGTCTGATGCTTTAATTTGTTTGTCTGCAAAAACGGGTGATGGGTTGGCTTTATTACGCCAAGCATTATTGGAGCAAGTTGGATGGCAAGGTGAAAGTGAAAGTTTATTTTTAGCTCGAACCAGACACATTAAAGCGTTAGAACTGGCCAAGCTCGAGTTGGAATATGCGGATGCATGTAATAATAATCAAATTGAATTACTAGCAGAGCATTTGCGTTTATCACAATTGGCATTTAATGAAATTACGGGTGAATTTACTGCGGATGATTTACTAGGTGTTATTTTTAGTCGATTCTGCATTGGTAAGTAAGCGAACCGCTATGATTAAAAAAGGCTGCTATGTAAGCAGCCTTTTTTATTTAGAATTTACCTTCTAACGAGATACCAAAGTTTCGTTTTGGTGAGGTGAATCGTTCTAACCCTTTACCATGATAATCAATCATATTGCTGGTTCCATAAGTAGGAATAGAGCGCATGCTATCCCAAGTAGAATAACTGCGGTTAAATAGATTGAACACACCAACGTTTAAGTTTAGTTGTTTGTTGAGTTTAAATTGACCAGTTAAATCAGCTACCACATAAGATGGGCTTAGCCATTTCCATTCAGTTTGCTGAGCACCACGCCAAGTATAATTGGTTTCTCTTGTATCTTTGCCTTTTTTAGCGGAGCTATAGCGTAAGGTAAATAAAGTACTCCATTTGTCATTCGGGTCTTCATATCCAACGCCCAATAATGCCGTCCAAGGTTGGATGGACATAAGCCCGTCGCCATCATGATTGCGCCCTCGGCTATAAGTGCCTTTTAGGTTAAAGAACATTCCTTCAGGTAAACCAATTGCTTTACCTTGCAAGGTACCATTAATCTCTACGCCTGAAATGCTGGCTTTGGCAATATTAACAAATTGTATTTGGTTAACATAAAGCTCTTTAGGACCTCCCCAAGAAGAATTAGGGTCGTACCATGGATTTGGCATGCTGCCTTCAGATGTTCTGTCATCAATAAAATTCTTATATTTACTATGAAAAACGCCAATACCAAACTGTCCATTTTCATTTTGATATTGATAACCAAGCTCTTGGTTAAGTGCTGTTTCTGGTTTTAAATCTAAGTTTGGCATGAAGTGATTTGCGCCACCTTTACCAAATTCAAAATAAATTTCTTCAACTTTCGGGGCTCTAAAGCCAGTGCCAATGGTGTAACTTAGTTGATGATTTTCATTGAGCTGATAATCAAATTTGCTCTGCCAAGATAATTGTGAAAACTTTCTTTTGTCATCGGTATAGCTCAGTGGGAATTTGTTTAAGCTATCAGGTTGTGGGCGGTATTCATAGTGATCATAGCGCAAACCCAACTGCGTTTTGAATTGAGGTGTCCATTGGATATTATCTTGAATTGATAAGGCTGAAATTCTTGATTTGACTGGGTTGGCAATGCTGTACGTTGAAGGATAGCTACCGCTGCTTAGGTAAATAATATCGTGGTTAATATTATTTAATGAAGCATGGCGATGTTCTAGCTTGCCTTGGAATTGATGGGTTGTCTTGCCTAAATTGATTTCTTGGCTGAATAACTGCGCTTGTAATAATTTTTGTTGCTGGAAAAATTCACGTTTATATTGTTGATCAACCTTATCATGGTTATTTTTTTCAACATTATAGGTGTCCGCAGACATGGTTAATTTTTGCTTGGCTAAGCGAAAATTAAAAGTATCTAACCATGAGCTATCCGTTGGGGAATATTCATATTCCACACCATAACGAGAATAGGGCGCGGTATCTGATGCAAAACGATGCGTACCGAAGCTATCAAAACTTTTTTCTTCAGTGTGTTGAGACTGTTTTCGATCTTCATAAAAAGCAGTTAATTTTTGCTCTTCATTAAATTTATAACCAATTTTGCTTAACCACGATGTAGAACGATGGCTGACAGGATCTGGTTTGCCCCGTGCGGAGCCATAAATATCATCACCATAGCCGCTATTTTTGGTTTCATGACCGTTGCGTTTGGTTACTTGTGCAAAGCCGAAGAAATGCTCATTTTGTAAACCAGCCCCTAAAACTTGGCGCCATTCTTTGTTTTTTGATGCATATCCTGACTTGGTATAGAATCCGAAATGTTCCCCAGGTTTTACAAAATCTTGGATATTTTTGGTGGTAAATCGCACTGAACCGCCTATTGCACCGCTGCCACTTTCGACAGAATTGGCACCTTTGGTAATGGCTACTTGGCTGATGTTTTCATATTCTGTGGTGTTGATGCTGCCATTAAAATAACCATAGCCTTTATAAACGATGGGCATAAAGGTTTCTGCTTGTGGCATGCCATCGACACTAATGGCAACACGGTCTTTATCAACGCCACGAATAGCGAAACCGTTACTTCCTGAGCGCCCACTTTCACTAATGCCAATGCCAACTTGATTGCGAAATAAATCACGTTCGTCTTGAACCAAATTTTTAGTTAAATCATCGGCTGATTCTTGAATAGTATAGATTGGCGGTGTTTTTTTAATTGCAGTAACAGTTACTTCTTCTAACTCATGTGTTTCAGCTGCTGTTTGAGCCCAGCTAGATGTCCCCAATATAAGACATGACGTCATAAAAAAATATTTATGATCAAATGATAATCGATTAAACTTCATTTTTTCCCTTTTTATTGAATGATAATTAGTATCATTTCTTTTATGAGGGCAAATAATATAGGATAATCGAAATAATAACAATTATTATTATCTATTATTTATATGGTTTGATTCTTAATTATGAATGTTTTATTCAGAAAAAATTCGTGCTTTGTAGCCATTATTTTGGATAAAAGAGTCAGTTGAAGATCGCTATTCAACTGACTGTGATTAGTTTAATGGCGTGTGCGAGTAGCCATAAAAAATATATTGATGCTGGCGATAATGGTTAAGCACAATCCTAAATTCTGATTACTGGCAATGATGGTTAATCCCAAACCAATAGCGAGGTAGTAAAACAAGCCCAAAATGGCACCAGCTGTTCCCGTGGCTTGTTGGTAGTTTCTCAGTGCCCGTGACAAAATATTGGGAATGGCAATGCTATATGCCAAAGTAATGCCTATTAAAGGAATAAGCAGGGCGGTGCTAGTTTGTAAGAGCCAAATTAGCATTGAGCTGATAAGCAATAACCAGCTTGAGAGCATGATAAGTTGTTTTGAAGATAATAATTGTTTTTTTAAACAGTAGCGATTGGCATATGCACCTAATAAAGAGCCGATTGCTAATAATATGCCGCTGTAGCCAAAAATTTTGGGATTGGTGCTTATTTGTTGGAATAAAAAAGGGCCTAATTGATAAAAAGTGAATAAAGAGAGATTGAACATTGAAATGGCTATAACTGTATGCCAAATGTCGCTATCTTTCATCATTTGTTTGTAAACTGACCAGAATGCTTTTGGTGGTTGGTTCGTTGGTTTGGTTTCTGGTAACGAGTATGTTGCCCAGCTTAATAATAAAATGGCCAAGCCAAACAATGCCCAAAATACGGCTTGATAGCCTGAAATGTGCACCAAAAGAGAGCCTAATATCATGCCTAGAGCAGGACTAAGTGCCAGTGCGATACCCATGATGGCAAAAACTTGTTGTAGTTCTGTGCCAGATAGCTTATCTCTCATGATGGTTTGAGTGCCAATGGAGCCGATTGCGGCTGTAAAAGCCATGATGATTCTAGCTAGCATCAGTGTTGAAAAAGTTTGGCTATGGATGGCAATGATGGTGGAAATGGCATAAAGCGCTAAGGCCATTAACATACTGGGGCGTCTGCCGATTTTGTCGCATAAATATCCCCAAAATACGACCCCAAAAGCGAATGAAATGAAGTAAACCGATAAGGTTTGTCCTGCGGTGCTATCGGTTACTTTAAATGCCGTTGCGATATGCACTAGCGCTGGGCTGTAAATGGTTTCCACTATTTGTGGGAACATCATTAGCACAATGAGTAAGGGCAAGCTTAAATTTTTTTGCATGATTGGTCACGGTGTTTTTGATTTTAATGTGGATATGATAGCGATAGCATGATTTTCTTTTTATAATAAAAAGGACAATAAATATACAAAATAGGACAATATGGCTTGGATTGATTCTGATGATGCATTTAATGCAGATGCAATGATTGAACCAGTTGTTGGGATTGCTTCTCGTTTGGTTCGGCATGATTCGGGTTGGCATCAGCATGAAAAAGGGCAGTTACTTTTTGCGAAAAGTGGCACCATGCGCATTACTTTGGATGCTGGCATGTCGGTTTTGCCTCCACAGAGGTTGGCTTGGATTCCACCCTTTTGTCGGCATCGGGTTGTGTTAAATGAAGTGGTTGGTTATCGGTCGATTTATCTGGATACCAATGTTTTTGCGCATTTGCCAAATGAGCATATGATTTGGGCGATGACGCCTTTATTGCAAGCCATTTTAGAAAATATTGCTTTATCCGCATGGTCGTGTGATTGGTTTAATGATACTCGGCAAGCGCATTGGTTAAATGTGTTGTGGGATGAGTTGGTTTTTGCTAAGCAAGATAAAATTTTATTGCCTTTGCCTGATGATTATCGATTACAAAAAATATCATGGTTAATTTTGCCACCATTGTTGAAGGATTTAGCGAACCAAGTGGGCGCCAGTGAAAAAACCATTACTCGAGTATTTAAGCAGCAAACGGGCATGGGTTATCAAGCTTGGCGACAACAATGGCGGTTGTTGAAAGCTATTGAACTGTTGTATGCGAATCGACCATTAATGGAAATTGCGGATATTTTGGGTTTTACAAATGACAGTGCTTTTGCCGTCTTTTTTAAAAACATGACGGGGCAAACAACGATGCAATATATTGGATAATTTGGATTGAGCAAAATATTCAATTGTTAAGTAATTATTTATAATGACGTGATGAATATTGGTATTGAAATAAGATTGAAGGAATAAATGGTGGATACTCAAGCGAGGCAGCCTAAAATTTTGATTGTTGGCAGTGTGAATATGGATTTGGTGGTGCAAGCAAGTCGCTTTCCAATGGTGGGTGAAACGATTTTAGGTAGCCATTTCGATACGTTATTGGGTGGAAAAGGTGCCAATCAGGCTGTGGCTGCGAGTCGCTTGGGCGCTCAAGTAACGTTATTAGGCGCGGTTGGGCAAGATGATTTTGGTGAGATGGCTAAAGCTTGTTTGCAAAAAGAGGGCGTTAGAACGGATTATGTAAAAACCATTGCCAATGTACCAACGGGTATTGCTGCTATTACTGTGGCTGAAGGTGATAATCACATTGTGGTGGTTTCTGGTGCCAATCATGCTTTAACGGTGGCGGATATTGAAGCAGCAAAGCATTGTTTTGCAGAAGCGGATGTGGTGATTAGCCAGCTGGAAATTTCGCTTCCATGCGTTGAAGCTGCTGCTAAATTGGCTCAGGAATATCAAAAGCCTTTTATTTTAAATCCTGCGCCTGCACAAAAATTGAGTCATCAACTAAGCCATTATGTGACAGCATTGACGCCAAATAATATTGAATTAAAACAGCTATTGCCTTCTTGGGATGGGGATATTAGCCAGTTGCCAAATTTACCCATGGATGTGATTTTAACGGCGGGTTCTGACGGTGCTTTTTTTGTAAATGAGCATGGTTGTGTAAAACAACAGACTGCTTTTGCGGTATCGGTGGTGGATAGCACGGGAGCTGGGGACACGTTTAATGCTGCTTTGGCTGTTTTTTGGTCACTTGGTATTGAAAAAGCAGTTTATTATGCTTGTGCTGCTGCATCGTTATCGGTACAGAAGTTAGGTGCTCAAAGTGCCATGCCAACGTTGGCGGAGCTGTTTGAATTTGTTCAGTTGGAACAATAAAAAAAGGCTGCCGAAGCAGCCTATCAATACTGGGAGTTTTTTAGACAATACCTTGCGCTAGCATGGCATCTGCAACTTTGGTAAAGCCGGCAATATTGGCACCAGCAACATAGTTAATGTAACCGTCTTGTTGTCCATAATGTAAACAAGCTTCGTGAATATTGTCCATAATGGCATGTAAACGGTGGTCTACTTTATTGGCATCCCAGCTTAAGCGTAAGGCATTTTGGCTCATTTCTAAACCAGAAGTTGCTACGCCACCTGCGTTACTGGCTTTGCCAGGAGCATATAGAATTTTAGCGTTTAAGAATGCCACAATGGCTTCGTTGGTTGAAGGCATGTTGGCACCTTCAGCTACACAGAAACAGCCATTTTTGAGTAGATTTTTAGCATCGTTTTCATCAAGTTCATTTTGTGTTGCGCAAGGCAATGCAATATCACAAGCGATATTCCATGGACGCAAACCATCGTAATAAGGCAAACCTTGTTCTTGTGCGAAAGTTGATAAGCGTTCTCTGCGCTCGTTTTTAATCACCATTAGTTCTTGTAATTGTGCTTCAGTAATGCCATTTGGGAAATGAACAAAACCAGCAGAATCTGATAAGGTGAGGACTTTGGCGCCAAGTTGCAATAATTTTTCTGCTGCAAATTGAGCAACATTGCCTGAGCCTGATAGGGTTACTGTTTTTCCTGCTGCACTTTCGCCACGTGTTTTTAGCATGGATTCAATAAAGTAAACGGCACCGTAGCCTGTTGCTTCTGGGCGAATTAAACTGCCGCCGTATGTCAGGCCTTTGCCTGTTAGGACTGAGCTAAACTCATTGCGGATGCGTTTGTATTGTCCGTATAAATAGCCGATTTCACGACCACCCACACCAATATCACCGGCAGGAACGTCAAGATTTGGTCCAATATGGCGGCATAGTTCGGTCATGAATGATTGGCAAAATCTCATAACTTCGTTATCACTTTTACCTTTTGGATCAAAATCTGAGCCACCTTTGGCACCGCCCATTGGCAATGTGGTTAAGGCATTTTTAAAAACTTGTTCAAAAGCGAGAAATTTGAGAATGCCTAGATTGACTGAGGGGTGAAAGCGTAAACCGCCTTTGTAAGGACCAATTGCTGATGACATTTGAATGCGAAAGCCGCGGTTAACGCGAACTTGGTTGTTGTCATCAACCCAAGGGACGCGGAACATGATAACGCGCTCTGGTTCCACTAAACGTTCAAGCAAGCTTTGTTCGGTATAGCGTGGGTTTTTGGCCAAGAATGGGCCAAGACTCATGAAAACTTCTTCGATGGCTTGATGAAAAATCGTTTGATCGGGATCCCGTTGCTTAATTTGTTTTAACAATTCTTGTAGATCAACGGTAGACATCGAAAGTATCCTTATGAATTAATGCATTAGCATGCATTTTGTGGTTGGCTAAAGGAAATTTCATCATAGCACCATTAAAAAAAACTGCAAAACATCATTGTTATGATATTAGGATAAAAAGATGCCTTTCATTAAAAAAGCATTTTAAAAATTTTATGATTATTTTAATTTTATGCCAAAAATATGCTAAAAATTTTATGATTTATTTGTAAATTTATTTTTTATTGGAATATTAAATTTTTTTTATTCGTTTATTAAAATTTAGTGTTTTCAGGATAAAAATCATTAAAAGTATTTAGTTTTTATAAAGTATATTATTGAAGTAGAAGATTGCTTTAATATTATTTTATTAAAATAAAAGATTGAATTGATAACAAGTAAAGGCTCCCTGAAACCTTTTCAGGGAGCCTTTTTATCAAGAAAAACACTATGAATTGGCAATAATTGGTGCTAAATCCCTTAAGACTTGTTCTACGCTCACGCCACGGCGCTCTGCATAGCTATTTACTTGGTCCTCTGCTATTTTTCCTGTGCCAAAGTAACGGGTATCAGGATGAGCAAAATAGAAGCCACTTACTGCTGCCGTTGGAAGCATTGCGTAGCTTTCTGTTAATGTCATGCCGATTTCCTCAGGTTGTAAAACTGTCCATAAATCAGCTTTGGTTGTGTGATCAGGACAAGCTGGATAACCAGGAGCAGGGCGGATGCCACGGTATTTTTCTGCAATTAAATCATCATTGCTCAGGTTTTCATCTGGTGCATATGCCCAAAACTCTTTGCGAACTCGCTCATGCATTTTTTCGGCTAAAGCTTCTGCAAAACGATCAGCCAATGCTTTTAATAAAATGGCAGAGTAATCATCATTATCCGCTTCAAAGCGAGCAACATGTTCATCAATCCCAATGCCACCAGTTACCGCAAAAGCACCAATGTAATCTGTTTTACCCGTGCTTTGTGGTGCAATATAATCTGCTAAGCAGTTATTGTATGCACCTTTGGTTTTAGGTAATTGTTGGCGAATGGTGTGCCAGCGCATGGCTTCCGTTTTTCCATCTGCATCCAGTAAGACAATATCATCATCTTCTGTGGTATATGCTGGATAAAAGCCGATAACCGCTGCTGCTTTTAACCATTTTTCTTTGATGATTTTGTCCAGCATTTCTTGAGCGTGTTGATACAATTCCCGAGCACTTTCGCCCACGATTTCATCATCTAAAATAGCAGGGAAGCGGCCTGCCAGTTCCCAGCTTTGGAAGAAAACAGTCCAGTCAAAGCGTTCGACCAATTCTTCCAAAGGATAATCCATGATAACTTTTCGACCCAAAAAAGTGGGCTTTGGTGGTGTGTAATTATTCCAATCAATGGGTTGACGATTTGCACGCGCTTGTTGAATGCTGACTAATTTAGCCTGCTTTTTATTATGTCGTTCACGCAGTTCAACATATTCTTGTTTGATGCCTGCTTTAAATTCTTCAACGGCCACTTTGTTTTCTTGTAGCAATTGAGACATCACTCCCACCAAGCGAGATGCATCAACAGTATGCATGGCAATATTGTTGTGGTAATTGGGCTCAATTTTGACAGCAGTATGTGCTTTAGAAGTTGTTGCTCCGCCAACCAAAAGGGGAATTTTAAAATCTTGTCGTTGCATTTCTTTGGCAACATGAACCATTTCTTCTAAGCTAGGTGTAATCAATCCAGATAAACCGATAACATCTGCTTTGTGTTCAATGGCTGCATCTAAAATGGTTTGGCAAGGAACCATGACGCCCAAATCAATGACATTGTAGTTGTTACAACGCAAAACAACGGCACAAATATTTTTACCAATATCGTGTACATCACCTTTCACCGTGGCAATGACCATGGTGCCTTGTGCTGGAGCATCATCCAAGCCTAATTCACGTTTTTCTTGCTCAATAAATGGCTGTAAATAAGCCACTGCTTGTTTCATCACACGGGCAGATTTAACAACTTGCGGCAAGAACATTTTACCAGCACCGAATAAATCCCCAACGACATTCATGCCTTCCATTAAAGGGCCTTCAATTACATGAATAGGGCGGGCTGATTGGGCGCGGGCTTCTTCAGTATCTTCCTCGATATAAGTGGTAATGCCTTTAACCAATGCGTAAGTAATGCGCTCGGTGACATTGTTTTCACGCCAAGATAAATCTTCAACTTTGCTGTGGCCGGTTATACCACCTTTAAATTTTTCGGCTAATTCAATGAGGTTTTCAGTTACATCGCCGCCATTTTTGGGCTCCTTCATGAGAATGACATCTTCAATGCATTCTCGTAATTCAGGATCCACTTCTTCATAAACTTCCAAAGCGCCCGCATTCACAATGCCCATGCTTAAGCCATTTTTGATGGCATAATATAAAAATACAGCATGAATGGCTTCACGGACTTTATTGTTGCCACGGAAACTAAATGAAACGTTTGAAACACCGCCAGAAATTCGAGCATGAGGTAAGTTTTGACGAATCCATGCACAAGCTTCAATAAAATCTAAGCCATAACGAGTGTGCTCTTCAATGCCTGTTGCCACCGCAAAAATGTTCGGGTCAAAAATAATATCTTCAGGTGCAAAACCTACCACTTCCGTTAGGATTTTGTAGCTACGCTCACAAATCTCAATTTTACGATTAAATGTATCTGCTTGACCTGTTTCATCAAAGGCCATGACCACAGTTGCCGCACCAAAACGTTTGATTTCTTTGGCATGAGCAATGAATTCTGCTTCGCCTTCTTTTAGTGATATTGAATTGACAATGGCTTTGCCTTGAATGCACTTTAACCCAGCCACAATCACATTCCAGCGTGAGCTATCCACCATGATGGGTACACGAGAAATATCAGGTTCAGCTGCAATTAAATTTAAAAATCGTGTCATGGCTGCTTCGGCATCAAGCATTCCCTCATCCATATTGATATCGATGATTTGGGCACCATTTTCAACTTGTGTACGAGCGACATCTAAAGCTTCATCAAATTGACTGTTTAAAATTAAGCGTGCAAAAGCCTTGGAGCCAGTGACGTTTGTGCGTTCGCCAACATTCACAAATAAGCTGTCATCATTGATATTAAACGGTTCTAGGCCGCTTAATCGAGTTGCAACAGGAAGGTTTGGTAAAGGGCGAGGTGCGATGTTTTCAGTAGCGCTAACCATTGCTGCAATGTGTTCAGGCGTAGAGCCGCAACACCCACCAATGATATTGACCAAACCTGATTGCGCCCATTCTTGGACATCCAGCGCCATTTCTTCAGCACTTAAATCGTAACCACCAAAAGCATTGGGTAGCCCTGCATTCGGGTGAACAGAAATGAATGTTTCTGAAAGTTTGGCCAATTCTTCAACATACGGACGCAATAAATCAGGCCCTAATGCACAGTTTAAACCCATGCTAATTGGCTTAGCATGGCGTAAGCTATTGTAGAAAGCTTCGGTTGTTTGACCTGTTAAAGTGCGTCCTGATTGATCAGTAATCGTGCCAGAAATCATGACTGGTAAGCGAATGTTATGGTCATCAAAATATTTTTCAATGGCATAAATAGCCGCTTTGGCGTTTAGCGTATCAAAAATGGTTTCAACCATTAAAATATCAGAGCCACCTGTTACCAAGCCATCAATTGATTCTGTATAGCTGAGGACTAAATCATCGAAATGAACATTGCGAAAGCCCGGGTCATTAACGTCAGGAGAAATAGAGCAGGTGCGGTTGGTGGGTCCTAAAACGCCTGCAACAAAGCGTGGTTTATCCGGTGTTTTCAGTTGGACTTCATCTGCCACTTGGCGCGCTAATTGTGCGGCAACCAAGTTGATTTCATGCACCAAAGCTTCCATGCCATAATCAGCTTGGGCAATGCTAGTAGCATTGAATGTGTTGGTTTCAATGATATCCGCACCAGCTAATAAATATTGGCGGTGAATATCAGCGATAATGTTGGGTTGGCTTAATACCAAAATGTCGTTATTGCCTTGAATGTCTTGGTTCCAATCGGCAAAACGATTACTGCGAAAATCAGCTTCTGATAATTGATGCTGTTGAATCATGGTGCCCATTGCACCATCTAAATAAAGAATTTTGTTATTCAGTAGTTTTGGTAGTAATTCACAAGCAGGGTGTTGACGAATCTCACTCATAATATTGTCACTGTAAGTTGTTATTCTGATTTGGTTAACTTATCAGCATAAGGCAAACGAGGTATATCATCAAGGCTATGATGTCATGATGATATACTAAAAAAGAATAAATGATGTTTCACGTGAAACACAGTGTTTGAACCTTCAGCAATGACGTGGGAAAATGCTTATTTTATGATTGATTCAAACCAAGGATATGAAGATGAAGCGAGCAGTTGTGGTGTTCAGTGGTGGTCAAGATTCAACAACTTGTTTGATTCAGGCTTTGCACCAATATGATGAAGTGCATTGCATTACTTTTGAATATGGGCAAAAACACATTGCTGAAATTGATGTAGCAAAGCGCATTGCCAAAGATTTGGGTGTTGCTGCTCATAAGGTTTTGAATGTGGATTTATTGGGTGATTTGGCGATTAGCAGCTTAACGCGGGACAATATTCCGGTGCCAAGCTTTGAAGAAAGTACGGCGAGCGGTTTGCCAAGCACTTTTGTTCCTGGGCGCAATATTGTTTTCTTAAATTTAGCAGCCATTTATGCATATCAAGTGGATGCTGAAGCTGTGATTACTGGTGTGTGTGAAACTGATTTTTCGGGTTACCCTGATTGCAAAGATGAGTTTGTTAAAACGTTAAATCAAGCGGTTAATTTGGGTTTAGATAGGGTTATCCGTTTTGAAACGCCATTAATGTGGTTAAATAAAGCACAAACATGGCAGCTAGCGGATGAATATGGCAAGTTGGAATACATCAGAAAAAATACGCTCACTTGTTACAATGGTGTTCAAGGTGATGGTTGTGGTGAATGCGCAGCTTGTCATTTAAGAAACCGAGGTTTACAAGATTATTTGGCACAAAAAATATAAAAAAATATCCTGCATATGCAGGATATTTTTTTAGCTAGAGCAGCTAATACAAATGTCTTCAGCCCATTGAGGGGGAAGCTTTGCATATTGTTCGTGCTCTGGTTGTTCATCAAAAGGGCGGCTAAAAATCTGACGGATTTTTTCAATTTCAGCAATGTTGCCATCTTTTGCTGCTTGGATGGTATTTTCTAAAATATAGTTTCGTAAGATGTATTTTGGATTAACCGCGTTCATGTTTTGTTGGCGAGTTGCATCGTCACTTTGTTCGGATTCTAGGCGTTGGCGATAACGTTGTAACCAGCTATCAAGAGCAGAAAAATCTGTGAACAATTGTTGCCATTGTGGTGGAATATCTTGCTGATTTTTCTTGATTTGTGATAAATAGCGGAATGTTAAGGTAAAGTCTGCTTTTTGGTGATGCATGATGGTTAATAAATCATCAAAAAGTTGCTTATCATTGTCTTGCTCAGTGCTTAACCCTAATTTTGCTCGGTATTCCTGCGCAAATGCGGTGAAGTAATCAGTGGTAAACCCATTGAGTATTTCTACTAAATCAGCTTCGGAAACCAAGTCGAGGAAAGTTGATGCTAAGCAGGATAAGTTCCACTGCATAATATACGGCTGTTGATTGTAGGCATAACGTCCGCCATTGTCTGAGTGATTACAGATGTGATGGGGATTATAAGCATCTAAAAAGCCAAATGGACCATAATCAATGGTTAATCCTAGGATGGAAATGTTATCGGTATTTAAAACGCCATGACAAAAACCCACTGCTTGCCATTTTGCTGCCAATTGTGCGCTACGCAAAGTAATGGCACGGAATAAGGCTTGGTAGGGGTTCGGTGCGTTTTTGCAGTTTGGATAATCAATCTGGATGGCCATGTCGGCAAGCGGTTTGACCCAATCGACAATGCGTTGGTGATAACCAAATTCAAAATGCCCGAAGCGCATGAAGCTTTTGGCGAGGCGGGTAACAATGGCACTGGTTTCAATGGTTTCTCGATGAATTGGATCATTTGAACCTGTTAATGCCAAAGCACGAGTGGTTGGAATGCCTAAGCCATGCATCGCTTCTGAGCACAAATATTCGCGAATGCTGGAACGTAAAACGGCTCTTCCATCTGCAAAACGGGAGTAGCGAGTTTGACCTGAACCTTTTAGCTGTAATTCCCATCGGTTTTTTTGCTTATCAAGAATATCCCCCATTAACATGGCACGACCGTCTCCTAATTGGGGCACATAATGCCCAAATTGATGGCCTGAATAAACCGTGGAAATGGGTGTTTGTGGCGAAGATTTTAGGCTGCCTGAAAGCAAATCCAGTGTGTGCTGTTGGTGGGGTAAATCAGCAGATAGGTTTAGTTCTGTGGCTAAATCTGTGTTCCAAGCGAGCCAATAAGGTTGGTGCAATGGTTGGCTTTTTTCTCGATGAAAATAATCTTCACCAAGCGTTTGCCATTGTGGTTGTAATAATGCAAAAATATTCTGTGTCATGGATGAGGTATCACTAAAAAAGCGATTGGTATAACCAATCGCTGCTAGAACTTAAAAAGAAGGCAATAGATGAGATGGGACGTGATCAATCAGTGATAGTGGAACGTTGGCATCAAAGATTTGATGTTGAATATCCGTAATCCCAAATGATTCTAATCTTTTGGTATGCATGGCAAGATAGGTATTTAAGCATTGGATATCAGAAAAAGCATACCAACCACCAGCGCGTTTGGTTTCTGAATTTTCGGTCCAAACTTTCCATAATAAACCTGGCTCATTGGCAATGGTTTGTGCTAATTCTTGATAAGCTTCACTCATTTCTTGACCAAATGGACCTTCACTCGCAAAATCTATTTGTAATAATTTAATACTCATTGTAGACCCTTTTTAGCATAAGTTAATGAAATTTATTCAATGACGATTTTTGGAAAAGCACGACTATAGTCTTTTCCTTTATCTGCAACTGCTATTGCAATTTGCCAAGCTGCTTGTTGGTAATGTTTTGCAATTTCAGTTTCTTTTTGTTGTAACTGGTGAACTTCGCCATTATCCATGGCTTGTCGAATAGGTAGGCTCAATGGTAATTGCGCTAGGATAGGAACGTTTAATTCTTGCGCTAGTTCTTTACCGCCGTCTTGTCCGAAGATGGCTTCAGAATGACCGCATTGGCTACAAATGTGCATCGACATATTTTCTAGAACACCTAAAATAGGAATGTTCACTTTTTGGAACATATCAATGCCTTTTTTGGCATCTAACAAGGCAATATCTTGTGGAGTAGTCACAATAACAGCACCTGTTACTGGGATTTTTTGTGATAGCGTTAATTGGATATCGCCTGTGCCTGGTGGCATATCAATAAATAAGTAATCAACATTATCCCATTGGCTTTGGAATAATAATTGTTGAAGGGCTTGGCTAATCATCGGACCACGCCAAACCACAGATTGTTTTTCATCAATTAAAAAACCAATGGACATGATTTGAATGCCATCTTTGTTGGACACTGGAATAAAACGTTTATCGTGTTGTTCCGGTTTTTGGTCGGCTACGCCAAGCATGGTTGGCTGGCTTGGACCATATAAGTCAGCATCTAAAACACCTACTCGAGCCCCCATTTTTTGCATGGCTAAGGCAAGATTGGCGGTGGTAGTTGATTTGCCAACGCCACCTTTGCCAGATGAAATAGCAATGATGTTTTTAACGCCAGCGATGGTTTGTACGCCGACTTGAACTTTATGGGTGGCAATAATATTGTTAACTTGAATGGCAACGGGTTCTTGGATGCCTTTTTCTTGTAGCGTTTTTTGAATATTTTCTATTAATGCCGTTTGTATATGTTGGGTTGGGTAAGGTAAGCGCAATTCAACGTGAATGGTTTTATTTAGCTCAATCACTTCATTAATGGCTTTATCTTGCCCCAATGTTCTGTCGCTATTCGGTAGGGTAATTTCATTGATTATGTTAATAATCTCTTGCTTATTCATGTGTGTAGTCCTTAGTCGCCAAACTAAAATTGCAAAGGCTGTAAATTTATGACTACTTTAACAGAAATCCAGACAATGATTAACTAGCGTGAGTTGATAACTATTTATTTCAATTTATTATTTAAATAAATATATGGTATATTTTTTATGAGTTGGATAAATAAATACAAATAACTAGGCGGAGAAATATTGTGAAAGCTTTTCAAGATTATTATCCTGATAAATTTAGTCATTGTTTTGGTTGTGGAAAAAGCAATGCAGATGGACACCATTTAAAAAGTTATTGGTATGGAGACAATGAAACCATTGCTCATTTTAAGCCTGAAATGAAATACAGCGGTGGTTTTCCAGGTTATGTATATGGTGGCATGATTGCTTCATTGTTAGATTGCCATGGTACGGCAACGGCTGCTGCGGCTGCTTTTCGTGCGGATAATCGGAATATGGGAGATGGCTTACCAGCTATTCGTTGTGTGACAGCATCGTTAAAAGTGGACTATTTGCGCCCAACGCCACAAGATATTGAATTAAGCATTCATGGCAAAATTCGGGAAGTGACGGGTAAAAAAATTTGGGTAGATTTATCTTTAATGGCAGGAGATATTGTTTGCGCTACAGGGGAAATGTTGGCGGTTCGCTTGCCTGAGGATGAAACCAGTTTGAGTTTGGCATAAAAAAACAACCTCGCAAAGCGAGGCTGTTTTTAAGAGATTATTGAAATTGTTCACAGTATTTTTTAGTGAAATCCAATTTCATTTTACTTTTATCTGCAAAGGTATAGGTATAGCGAACATCAAAACCTACTTCTAGTGTTTCAGATAAAATTTCACATGTTTGTACTTTCATGCCATAAAGGAAATCTTCATCTAAATCTTTGGCACTGCTTGCTGCTGTTTTGATTGAGTAATCAAAAAACAGGGTGTGTTTCTTTCTGCTGGCTTTGGTGAAAACAATGTCTTCATCTTCATCAGAACCAACTTGTTTGTTGAGTTCTAGGATGCTTTCATCGATGGTTTTTAGCATTTCAGGGTCAATATTTTGTGACATAGCGAAGCTACTTAGTGCCAACATGCTGATGGTCAAAGCCAGTTTTTTCATGCAATTCCTTGGGAAATAATGGTGGGAAATTTAATTTAGTATAATAACACTATTTATTAAATGGATTGTTTAATAATTTGCGTTATCTTTTGGCTTGCGCCTTGATGTTGTAAAACCAATTGTTTTGCAGCATTGGCTAATTTTTGCTGAGCCGTTGCATTATCCAATAAAGCAGTTATTGTTTCTTGCCATTCTTGGGCAGTGTTAATTTGTATCGCTGCTTGTTGCTGTAAAGCTTGCTGGGTTACTTGGGCGAAATTGTAGGTTGATGGACCAAATACAGTGGGTTTTTCACAGCTCATGGGTTCGATGATATTTTGACAGCCAGTATCAACTAAGCTGCCGCCAACAAAGACAATGTCTGCCATTTCATAATACGCAAATAATTCGCCCATGCTGTCCCCAATCCAAACGTGGGTTGAGGCTTGAATCGGTTGATTATCGCTACGGCATTGCACTTGGTAGCCCAATTTTTCTGCTAATTCTTTGGTGCTATCAAATCGCTCTGGGTGTCTTGGCACAATCACTAATAAAGTATTTGAATCAGTGATTTTTTGCCATGCTTTTAAGAGCATTTCGGCTTCATCCACGCCTTCTTTATCCATGCGGGTGCTACCACAAACCACAATTTTTCTATTGCCAGCCAGTTGTTTAAATTTCAATCCTAACTGTAACATTTCTTGTGGTGGTTCAATATCGTATTTGGTATTGCCAGTGATGTATTGCGGAGCTTTTGTTAGTTGAGCTAAGCGGTTTTTATCATCTTCACTTTGGGTGAAACTGGCTGATAAGCAGTTAAGAGCTGGTGTAATTAAGTTTTTTGCTTTTAAGTAACCGCGCAATGATTTTTCAGATAGGCGAGTATTGGCTAAAAATAAAGGAACATTATTTTGCTTGGCTTGTTGATATAAGTTCGGCCAAATTTCTGTTTCCATGATAATGCCAAAAGCAGGTTGATGCTCTTGAAAAAATTGTTTCACATAACGTGGATGATCATAAGGCAGATAGCGGCATTGAGCCTTGGGATATAAGTTTTGTGCTGTTTCTCGCCCAGTTGGAGTCATTTGCGTAATGAGCAGCGGATGCTTGGGGTATTGCTTTTGTAGTGCTGCTATTAAGGGTTGTGCTGCACGGGTTTCTCCCACAGAAACAGCATGAATCCAAATGGCACCTTTAACCGGATTCGCAATGGGTTTACCAAAGCGTTCATTCCAATGTTCTAAATACAATGGTGCTTTTTTGGCTCGTTTTTTTAAATAGTGACGAATGAGAGCAGGGGCAATTAGCCAGAGTGTGCGGTATATGATTTTGAGCATGTTGATTCCAGAAAATTAGGCTGCCTGAAAGCTTCAGGCAGCCTAATTTTAATCAAAACGAATAGTATAGCGAATTTCACCATCACTTGAACGAGTACCAACTCGAGCAATTGCTTGAATGGATTTACTTAATTGGTAAATGACTTTCATGGCAGAATCAGCTGTGGTCAAGCCATATTCATAACCAATATACAGTTCATTGGTTAAATGTTTACCAACGGTAATCATTTGTTCGGCAGGATTGAGCTCGCCCGTTTGGTTATTGCGGGTTTGTCGTGAGCCAAAGCCCAAATCGTCAAATAAACCAATTTTGTCATTCAGGTCGCTTGCCAACCACGTTCCAGCTGCAGCAGCCAATGCCGAGTTATCCGACTCCCCACCGCTAGCAGCACGACCTAAAACCAACCAAGAAAGTTTGTCTTTGTCGCTCATCGGCTCATCGGCAACCAAGATGGTTTCTGGTTTATTCAAGCTTCCTCTTACTTCAACGCCAGCACCAACAGGTGAATTATTTCGCACGGCTCTAAAGTTGAGGGCAGGGTTATCCAGTGGACCTAAGAAAGAAACCACCCCTTTTTCAATAACCAAATCTTGTCCATAAGCTTTGAAATTACCTTTAACAATTTTAATTTGACCATTGGCCAATAAATCGGCATGAGGTTCTGCGGTTAACAATAGTTTACCGCCCATGAGAATATCTAAGCCTTGCCCTTTAAAGCGGAAGCGATCATTTAAATCAACAGTTAAACGCATTTTTAATAACGTTGGTTTCGATTCTTCCTCTTCTTGAGTGCGCCCAATCACAACCACATCATCGTCTAAGCTTGGCATGGTTGATTTTGGAAAATCAAATAAACCATCATCTACTTTTAATGCGCCATCTAAATTCAAGCTTTGTAAATTGGTATAAGTTAATTTCGTTTGACCCGATAAAATTAAACGGCGATTTGGTTGTGAAAATAAATCAAATTGATTTAATACCAATGCTAAATCCACATCTGGCTGCGCTCGAGATAAATCTACTTCACCTTTAATCACCGCTGAACCAGCATTGCGCTTAAACATTAAGCCATCAACCACCCATTTTTGTCCCACCAAGCGAGAACGCAAAGTGCCATCTGCTAATAAAACACCTTGGGTTTGTTCTCTAAAGCGCAAATTATCGCCATTGAGTGGACCATTTAGCTGAGGATTCGACACACTGCCGCCAATGGCAATGTTGGCATTTAATTTACCTTGTACATCCATGCCAACTGGCATGAAATAGCGCAAGCGTTTTAAATCATCCACATTTAAAAGAATGCGTCCATTTAAAGGGGCTTTGGTAATGTCATTGCCAAAATTTTGAGCAATAGCCAGTTGAACTTGCCCAGTACCATAAGTGGTATTGAGATCCAATTGGTTATTAATACGACCATTTTGAAAGCGAGTCATTAAATCCAACTTACTCAAACCCAACTTTTGGTCACGATATGGAATCACGACATCACCGCTTTGGCGGTTAACATGTAAATGTCCTGACATGGTATTGCCATAAGACAAATCCCAATTGGCAGCGAGTACCAGATTTTGCTCAATGGGAATTTCAACCAAACTATTTAACTGTTCAACAGCCAAGCCAGAAGCATTGCCTTTGGTTTTAATACCATCTTTCGCTGACCATAAGAACGATTGCAAGCTTAATTGACCGCCCATTAACCCCCAATTTGCTTGGCTCATGCTGACTTTTTCTGCACCCGCTTCTAAGCGCATGGTATTGCGTAATTTGATATTAAAAGCACCCGCAACATCCAACGTGCTAACAGAGCCTTTCCATTGGTTCTTATCATCCAAACCGCCTTGTGCAGCTAGGTTTAAGCGGTAAGGTTTATTATCCAAACTCATGTTTGCTTGCGATGCTAATCTATGATTCGCACCAGAGCCTTTGGCTGTTAAGGCGATATTGTCAATAATGGTATTGCCATCGTCACTCAAAATAGCCAAGTTATTGCCTTTAATATCAATATTTAACGGCGCTTTTAAGTCAGGTGATGCCAATAAATTAAAGTTTAATTGATTCAAGCGCAGTAATTTTTGGAACTGCAAACTATTGGCATTGCCTTGCAAATCAATTTTTAATTTTTCAGGTTGTCCTGCTAAAAAGCCTTTTGCTTTTAAAGCACCGCTTAAGCCAAAACCAAAATAATTAAGCTGAGGTGCATTGATATCAATGTTTAAACGGTCTTTTGCTAAGCCAAAACTGCCTTGCGTATTGAATTTATTCGGACCTAATAATAAATTTAAATCGGCTTTTTCCAAATGCTGATCATCAATAATCAGCTGCCCTTTACCTTGCAAATTAACACCTGATAAACGGCTGCTTGGAATGTTTAATAAAGCATTTATTTTGAAGTTTTCAGCCAGTTGTCCATTAACATTAATATCGCCATTGATATTACCCACTGGAAAATCAGAGCCAATGTTGTTGGGATTAATGTTTTTACTATTAAGCTTAAAATCGAAACTTTGTTCTTTGAATAAATTTAAAAAACCACTTAGTTCAATTCGCCCATCTTTGCCAGTGCCAATGTGCGTTTCAGTAATATTCAGAACTTGCTGACCATTTTCTTTATCGGTATCAATACTGAGTTTGCCTTCAGTACTTAAAGGATTGGCATCTAAGCGCCAATTAACTAATGGGGAGCTAATTTCACCTGCCAAATGAATGTTGCCAGACAGTTTGTTTTTAATGGAATTATTAATAAAATCAGCTAATGTTAATTGGTTTAAATTAACATCAATATCCAATGTGTTTTGATTCGAATCAATTTGTCCTTTGGCATCAATTAACCCATCTTGTAAGGTGGTGATGTTTAAATCGGAAATGCTTAAGATACCTTTTTCATTGACCGATAAATCACCAAAAACCGTTTTAATGGGGATCGCATCTTCATCAACAAATCCTGGCAAAATATTGGCAACAGTGATAATGCCATTTAGCTGGTCAGTGCCTTCAACTGGTTGAAGCAATAATGCTAAAGACATTTCAGCATGCGGCGCATGAGGAGTGAAGGCTTGGGGATTAATGTGACTACCAGTTAAACGTAGCGCAATAATTTTTTCATTCAACAATGTTTCAAATGGTGCAATGGCTGCATTGGCTTCTAGTGCAATGTTTTCGCCATCAATATGGGCATCTAATACTGGTTTTTCTAAATTGCCAGATAGATTGACGGTGCTGGTAATTGGTGTGCCTTCTACAACGCCATTACCTTGCAGTTGGCCAGATAATGCAAATGGCGTTTCATTGGCTAAGCCAATATCACCAGAAAGCTGGCTCCATCCAGTATCCAAAGAAACAAGTTGTAATTGGTGTTTGTCGTCAGCATATTGGTAGCGAATAGAAGTGCCTAATAAAACGGGCTCGGTATCTTCTTCTAAGTACAATTTACCAAGATACAAGTCATCAATAGCGACTTGTAGTGGTAGGCCAACGCTATCTGGTAAGGTCGCAGGCGGGCTTTCTGGCTTGGGCGCAGTAGGGGATGTTTTGATGTGGGTTGAGCCAACAGCCAGTTCTTTAATATGTAATTTTCTTTGTAGCAATTCTTTTGATTGCCAATCAAAATTGAGGCTTTCACTGCGAATATCCAGCCCTTCCATTTTGACATTCAGCTGTTTGGCATTGAAGCCTTGGAGAACAGTTCCTTCAAGTTTATCTGCTGAAATATGCACGCCAAACCATGTTGGGATGCGGAAAGCGGCAAAATGAAGACCCGATTGTGTGCTGAGTAGCCATGTTAATGCGCCAATTAAAATCATCATCAGCAGCAGGGTAATTAGCAATATTCGCTTTAACCAAGATTTTTTTTGTTTGGGCTTGGGTTGTGGTTGCTCAGGTGTGTTATGTTGTTCTACAGGAGCAGTAATTGTATTGTCGACCATTTAGAAACGTGTCCCTAAGTTAATTTGCCAACCATATTTTTTGGTTTCATGTGCATAAGACATATCAAATGCAATGGGTGCAAACGGACTAAACCAGCGAAAGCCAATACCCGTACTACTTTGCCAATTGAAGTCTTTGTATTTGTTGGCAACGCTACCTCTATCATGGAATACAGCCCAAGCATAATCTTGTTTGAATGGAATTTGATATTCAGCACTCATAACAGCCATGGATTTACCACCTAAGATTGAGCCATTTTCCCCGTCAATACCAATCGCGTTATAGTCATAACCACGAACAGTATTACCGCCACCTGTCCTAAATAGCAAATTGGTGGGGGCATCTAAATCATCAGAAACCCGAACATAACCTAAATCACCACGCAAGATAAGCGTGCCGTATTTTTTAATTTCAGGAGTGAAATAGTACGACGCACTACCACGGATGCGTTGCATAGATGCGGTGGATAATAAGCTGCCAACGGTTGTGCCAATTTTAGCTTCTAAGAAATAGCCATTTTCGGGGCGAAGTTGTGTTTCAATATTATTGCGGCGCCATGATGCTGTCAGCATGAGGGCTTTGGAGCGACCTAAGTCTGCACCATCTTCAATTTTGCTAGATTCGGTAATGTATTCCACGCCAAGTCGAGATTCAATGCCATCTCTGTCACGCACATACCACATGCCAGAATTAATGGCCGTGGTTTTTAGTTTTTGATAAGTTGACTCATCAAAACCCACGCTACCAGTTAAGAAATGGCCGTGTCTATTGCGTGGTTGGCTTAAGCCAACGGTGACATTTTTTTGGTATTTATTGTAGTCAATAATGGTTGAGCCAATAACGCCACGGTTAAATAGGTTGTAGTAATCATAACCAAAGTGAACACCTGGGCCATCTTCTGAATCATAGCGCAAACCAATATCAAGTTTTTGTTTAGGAACTTCAGTAACTGAAACTTTAATGGGCACTTGATCATCTTGAATGCTATTGAAATCTGCTTGCACCATTGCACCAGAATAATGGCTATCTTGTTCCAGTGCTTGTTGGTAGCTAACCAGTTTATCCAAATCATAAACATCGCCACGCTGGAAGTCTGCTAAGCCGCGTACAATGCGATTTTTATAACGCTGCGTGCCTTCTACTGAAATGGAGCCAAAATAAATGGGTTTTGCGCTTTCCATATTGATGGTCACGGTAGCAGTATTGTTTTCTGGATTAATTAGTGCTTCACTTTTGGCAATTTTTGCCAATGGGTATTTTTTGCGTTTTAAACCATTAATGGCAGCTGCTTTACTGTATGACCATTTGTCTTGAGTAAATGGCTCTGCAACAGTTAAATTCCAACTTGCCATGGTGCTACGATAATAATCTGGTAAACCTTCATCTTCGATAATAGGGCCATTAATCAGTACGCTAACGTCTTCAACTTGCGTTAGGGGACCTAAATTGACTTTCACCAGATAGCCATTGTCAATTTTAGACACATTTGTTTTGCTGTTGAAGTAACCCAATGTTTCAACAATGGTTTGTACTTCATTTGGCGTATCATTAATGAGGAATTTAATTTGCTCTTCATCCAAATCACTTAAAAAACGTTGAGTGATAAGGGAAATGTGCTCTTGAATGAGCTCTGTGGCTTCGCTGTTATCCGTTTCAACACTGACTTGATAAGCGGCCTTTGGAGCAGCTTGAATGACATCAGTATCATCTAGCTTGGTGCTACTACAGCCAAAAAGGGCTAGCGAGCATGAGCTAATAAGTATTAAAAGCAATTTTTTTTTGATCATAGCCTACTATGGTAAAAGGTTCTTTTCAGTTGATATTTTATCCAACAACAAGCTTATTGTTTTTATGTTCATGCTGGTGCTGTTGTGATCGGAATTGTTTTGCCATTCTATCATTGTTGTTAAAAGCAAAGGGCTTTATTGTCAATAGATTGGTTATTTATTATAAGCAGTCAAATATAAGAAAACCAGTTTAAATAATCCATTATATTTTATGCTATTTAGTTAATAATACCAGTTTTTTCACGTTACTTTTCATTGTGTTGGCCAACAATGATTTTTTAACTAGATGAATATCAATTTGAAACCGAAATGTTATCAGTGCAACCAGCGCATGAATGTTGTGATTTGCACTATTTTTTGGAATGATTGGTGCAGTGCTTTTCCTTTTACAGCATCGTACTTGGTGCTGGGAACATATATAATATGGCGCTAGTTGTGAATGAGCATTAGAATGATGAATTCTTACTGATAAAGTATTTGGAATATTAATATAAAATACAATTGGTTAAAAAAATCTAACATACATAAATAGATGGATAATACAATGCAAAAATTGATGAAGTATTTGAATCAAGTGAGCTTGGTTAAACAAATCATAGTTGGCTTGGTTTTGGGGGTAATATTAGGGTTTAGTTGGCCACAAGGTGCGCTAGCCGTTTCTGTGCTAGGTAGCTTGTTTGTTGGTTTGCTAAAAGGCATTGCGCCAATATTGGTTTTTTTCCTAGTGGTCGCTGCGATTGCTGGGCATAAAAATGATTCTGGTGAAAAAACAGCAATGAAGCCCATTATTGTGTTGTATATCTTAGGAACTTTCTTGGCAGCATTGGTCGCTGTTGTTGCTAGTTTTCTGTTACCAACAACCGTTCCTTTGCAGTCAGCGGCGGCTGATATTGTGCCGCCAAAAGATGTGGTGCAAGTATTGCTTACTGTTGTGATGAATATGGTTGATAACCCGATTCATGCCTTTACTACGGGGAATTATATTGGCATTTTGACTTGGGCATTGTTGTTTGGTTTTGCTTTGCGTCAAGCCAATAGCATGACTAAAACCGTTGTTGCTGATTTGGCTGATTCTGCATCGAATGTTGTGCGTTGGATTATTCGTTTAGCACCTTTAGGTGTGTTGGGTTTGATTGCGGCTACGATAGCTGAAACAGGTTTTGATGCACTTAAACAATTTACTCAGCTTTTGGTAGTATTGATTGGCTGTATGTTGTTGGTTGCATTGGTGATTAATCCAATTTTGGTGTTTTGGCAAACTAAGCAAAATCCCTATCCTTTGGTATTTACGTGCTTAAAAGAAAGTGGATTGACGGCATTTTTCACTCGCTCTTCAGCAGCGAATATTCCTGTGAATATTGCATTGTGCAAAAAATTAGGCGTTCGTGAGGAAACATATTCGGTATCGATTCCATTGGGCGCAACCATCAATATGGCTGGTGCGGCGATTACCATTACAGTTTTAACGCTAGCTGCTGTTCATACATTAGGCATTGAAGTTGACTTTTTAACTGCAATTTTATTAAGTGTTTTGGCAACTGTGAGTGCATGTGGTGCTTCAGGAGTTGCTGGTGGTTCATTATTGCTAATTCCTTTGGCATGTAGTTTGTTTGGGATTAGTGATGATGTTGCGATGCAAGTGGTGGGTGTTGGCTTTATTATTGGTGTTTTACAAGACTCAACAGAAACCGCTTTGAATTCATCAACTGATGTATTGTTTACAGCTGCGGCTGATCAAGCGATGCAAAATAAGTGATTTAGTATGCAAAATAAATGTTGGTTAGGTGCATTGTTAAGTGTGGTTAGTTTGACAACTTTCGCACAAACATATCAATGTGAAGTTCTGGATGGCGATGTGTTTTTTACCAGTCGCCCTTTGGATGGCTGTCAGAAAATCAGGGTTGGGGCTGCGAATACTTTGCATCCTAATGACCATGTGGGTGCTATTTGGCATGTGCCAACACAGAAAATTGATGATGATGTTGTGATTCGTCGTCCTGCTCCAAAAGTGGTGCCTTTAAAAATTACGCTGAGAAATCAGCCTAAAGTACAGCCACCTGTGGCCGTGCCAAAATATCAAGCTCCGCCACCGCCCATCAGCGCTGAGGCTAGACAAAAACAGGTTTTACAGAAGGAAATTAGTCAAGAAAAAGCATCTTTGTCAAAAGATGAGGCTGCCTTAAAATCAGCTAAATTGACGAAAAAAACCACTGTTATTCCTCGTTTAGAGCGAAATATTGCGGAACGAAGGGCAAACTTACAGGCTTTGCAAGCTGAATATCAACGTTTGAAATAATAAAAAAACCTGCCTATATGGCAGGTTTTTTAGTAAATTGCTTTTTTTAATTAGAATGTATAGCCTGTTTCTAATTCTTCATCGCCAACTAAATCAACGAGTAAGGCATAAAGAGGCGCTAGTTCAATGTAGCGACGAGAAACTTTGCGCAAGTAATTTAAGAAACGAGGAATTTCTGGGCGGTATTTGTCTTTGCCATCTCTGTGGTACAAGCGAGCAAAAATACCAGCTACTTTTAAGTGGCGTTGAACGCCCATCCATTCAAAATCACGATAGAATTCATCGAATTGGTCAGGAACAGGTAAGCCGGCTGCTTTTGCTTTTTCCCAGTAACGGATAACCAAATCAAGAACAAACTCTTCATCCCATTCAATAAAAGCATCTCGTAGCAATGAAACCAAATCATAGCTAATTGGACCAGATAGTGCATCTTGAAAATCCAAAACGCCAGGTGCTTCCTTGGTTAGCATGAGATTACGGACAATATAGTCCCTGTGCACAAATACTTTGGATTGTTTGGTTAATCTAGGTAATAGGGCTTCAATGGTTGCTTTCCAGTATTTCTTTTGCTGATAGCTAAGTGGCTTACCAAGTTCTTTTTCAACAAACCAATCAGGAAATAGCTGTAGTTCTCTTAGCAAAACTTCTTCATTGTATTCAGGTAACACATCTGGCTGACTGGCTTTTTGTAAGTCAATTAGCGTGTCAATCGCCTCAAGCAGTAGTATTTTATGTACTTCTAGACGGCTATCGTGTTGTAAAGCTGCCAAGTATGGTGTTTTGCCCAAATCTTCTAATGCCATAAATCCATTTTTAACATCATAGGCATAAATTTGTGGTACTTTAACAGCTTGAAAAATCTTTTGAACTTTGAGATAAGGTTCGATTGACATACATTCAGGTGGTGCGTCCATGGCTATAACAGTTTTGCCATCATCAAATACCGCACGAAAGTAGCGTCGAAAGTCTGCATCAGCGGCAGCAAATTCTAATTCAAAAGGTTGATTAGGGTATTGGTCTTTTAACCAATTATTTAATTCATTTTGTCGTTGCATGGTCTTTTTTCAAGTAAAATAAGCGATTATTTTTAATTTAGTCACCAAAGTCACGAAAAGGTGTTTATTTTGTCTGAAACATTTTCATTAAAACCCATTTATCTTGCTGTAGCTGCCGTGGGTTTTTCAGGCAGCCTATGGGCTAGCCCGCTATCGTTGGGCTCTAGTAATGAAGCTGTATGTACACCTAATGCAGTATTTGTTGAACCAGCGCTACCAAGTGCTCAAAACAAACGGGTTGTTGATAACACTTATGTGGAAGCTGATGATATTAACGGGCAAATGCAGAATCAAGTGCATGCTACAGGTCAGGTGATTATTGAACGAAATGAGCAAACAATCAATGCTGATGATGTTATTTACGATCAGCAGCAAGATAAAGCCATTGCAAAGAAAGACTTTACTTTAACCCAAGGCAATACACATATTACGGGTCAAGATTTAGATTATCAGGTAACAGCCCAACAAGGTACAGCCATTAATGCTAAGTTTGAAACCAACAGTGATGAAGGACGTCGTTTGCAAGGCGTTGGTGAGGAATTGGAAGTTAAGGGTAAAAATCGCTATGGTTTAAAACAAGCTCAGTTTAATACTTGTCGCCCAGGCGATGCGAGCTGGTATATCAAATCAAGTTCATTAGATGCTGATTATAATAATAATATCGGCGTTGCACGCAATGCAACTATCATGTTCAAAGACGTTCCTATCTTGTATACGCCTTGGATGGATTTTCCATTAAGTGGAAACCGCAAAAGTGGTTTTTTACCACCAACAATTAAAGGCGGTTCAAACGGTTTTGAATTGGCCACACCATATTATTTGAATTTAGCACCCAATTACGATGCAACATTCACGCCACATTTAATGACCAATCGAGGATTGTTTTTAGGTGGTGATGTACGGTACTTACAACCGAATTATCAAGGGCAGATTGCTGGAGAATACCTCAATAGCGATAAGAAAAGTGATGAGGATAATAGATATACGGTATCTGCTCAGCACAGACAAAAAATCAATGACAATATTCATTTTGGTATAGATTACAATCAGGTATCAGATGATGATTATATTCGTGACTTTGGTACACGATCTCAAGTTGCAGATGGTGCTCATTTAAATCGAGAATTTTGGTTAAGCCACCGTGCCAATGTTGCCAATGCACCACTTAGCACCATGTTAACTGTTCAGAAGTACCAAACTTTACAAAACAATGAACGCAATATCGATATTCCTTATCGCTTGATGCCTCGTGTTGAAAGTAGATGGCAGAAATATTACGGTAAAATGTTTGTGAATATGATGGGGCAATATACTCGATTCTCGCATCCAACCAAACAAGAAGGACAACGTTTTGTCGCTAATCCAAGTGTTAAATGGAATTTTGATAACCAATGGGGCTTTATTCGTCCACAAGTCGGCGTGCATGCTACTTACTACGATATAGATGCTTGGCGCAATAAAGACAGCCGAACCAAATCACGTGTTTTACCCATGCTGAGTTTGGATACTGGATTGTTTTTTGATCGAGAAACCAATTGGGGAGAAACCCCTATGGTGCAAACGTTAGAGCCACGTCTTTTCTATACGTATATCCCATCAAAAAATCAAAGCGACATTCCTAATTTTGATGCTTCTGAAAACAGTTTTACTTTTAGTCAGTTATTCCGTCAAAATCGTTTTTCAGGACAAGATAGAATTAATGCGGCTAATAATGTATCAGCAACCATTAGTACCAAATTTATTGAAACTGAAACAGGTTTAGAAAGATTTGGCGCTGGATTTGGTCAGAGACTGTATTTAAAACGGGATGATGTGTCTTTGTCTGGTAATGTGAGAGAAAGAAGCAGCGGACGTTCTGATTTTGTGGCATTTGCTGGTGGAGATATTACCAAAAGCGTTCGCGTGGATACCAATTGGCACTATAACCAAGATTTGAATACCACTGAAACATTAAGCGCATCTGTGCGTTATCAGCCAGAGGCTGGTAAAACAGTTAGTTTGCGATATCGCTTAGGGCGAGATGAAGAAATTTACAATGGCGTATTTGGCAAAAATAGGCAAATTGATGGTGGTATTCAATGGCCAATAGCAAAGAATTATTATATGGTGGCTCGATATAATTATTCTATGACAGAAAAACAAGCTTTAGAGAAATTGCTAGGTGTTGAATATAAGAGCAGCTGTGGTTGTTGGGGAGCAAGTGTTGTTGCTCAAAATTATGTTGTTGATAAAGACAGAACAAAAAATGCTATCTTTTTCCAACTATCATTAAAAGATTTAGGTGGCTTAGGTAATAATTCTGCGGCAACTTTGCGACAAGCCATTCCAGGGTATAGAAATATGAATGAGGTTAACAAAAAATGAAATTAAAAAACTTTTTAGCAATGAGTACTTTGGCGTTGAGCATGCAATTGGCAATTTCTGCCCCTGTGGAATTTGTTGATCGCATTGTTGCAGTTGCTGAAAATCAAGTTATTACCATGAATGAATTTCAAATGGAACTTGAACAGGCACAGCACAATTTGCCAAAAGGACAGACCGTTTCTCAACAAGATGTGTTACATGGTTTGATCGATAAAGCATTGTTATTAACAGTGGCAGAGCGCAATGGAATTGTTGTGAGTGAAGAAGAAATTGATTCTTCATTAGAAAATATTGCGAAAGCCAATAAGATTAGCATTGATCAAGTTTATCAAAATGTTGCCAAAGAAAGTGGCTTTAGCAAAAAGGCAGTACGCAAAGAAATTGCCCAAGGCTTGTTGGTTAATAAAGTTACAGAGCGTGAGGTGTTGAGCCGAATCCACGTTTCAGAAGAAGAGATTGATCAATTATTGGCAACAGGGCAGGTGCAGTTACCAGCAGATGCTGATACGCGCATGACTCAATATGATACTCGTCATATTTTGATTACCATTGACCAAACCACACCAGAGCCAGTTGCTAAAAAGAAAATTGAAGAAATTCAAACCCGTTTAAAAGTAGGTGAAGCTTTTGATAGCTTAGCGCGTACTTATTCTCAAGATCCTGGTAGTGCTGCTAATGGTGGTTCATTAGGTTGGGTGCCTGAAGGTGTGATGGTTCCTGAATTTGAACAAGCGATGGTAACTTTACCAACAGGTGTTGTCAGTCAACCAATACGCAGTGTTTTTGGTTACCATTTGGTGCGTGTTGATGGTAAACGAGATGTTGATGCGAAAGATGTGGCTTTGCGCCAACAAGCTCAACAAATGATTACTGGACAACGTGCTGGGCAAGTTTATCAAGAAATGATGCAGCAATTGCGTAAAGATGCTCATATCGAAGTTCGTATGTAATGATGACTATTATTGCGATTACATCAGGAGAACCTGCTGGTATTGGTCCTGATATTTGTCTACAAGTTGCCTTAATACCACAGCCATGTACGGTTGTGGTATTGGGTGATATGAACGTATTGCAAAATCGTGCGGATGCATTGAACTTACCCGTTCGATTGGTTTCTTATGAAGAGGGAAAAGTAGCGCAGCCAAATGAATTGTTGGTTTGGCATGTTCCTGTTCAAGCTGATGTTGTTGCAGGGCAATTGCAAGCGGATAATAGTCATTATGTATTAAAGATGTTGGATGTTGCATTTGATGGCATTCAAAATGGTGTTTTTTCGGCCATGGTAACCGCACCTGTTCACAAAGGCATCATTAATGATGCTGGCGTTAACTTTAGCGGTCATACCGAATATTTAGCAGATAAAAGCAAAACGCCAAAAGTGGTGATGATGTTGGCTGGAGGCGGTTTGCGGGTGGCATTAGCAACGACGCATCTGCCATTGATTGAAGTTTCAAATAATATTACTCAAGAATCATTGCATCAAGTTATTGATATTTTATATGCTGATTTATGTCATAAATTTCATATTGAGCACCCCACTATTTTGGTAGCCGGGTTAAATCCCCACGCTGGCGAAGGTGGGCATATGGGCACAGAAGAAATTGATATTATTGAGCCTGTGTTAACTGAATATCAGCAACGAGGCTGGGATATACGTGGACCGTATCCAGCAGATACTTTATTCCAACCTTTTATGTTGAAAGATGCAGATGCTGTTTTGGCAATGTATCACGACCAAGGCTTACCAGTATTGAAATACGCTAGTTTTGGCAAGGGTGTTAATATTACTTTAGGATTACCATTTATTCGTACGTCAGTGGATCACGGTACAGCCTTGGATTTGGCTGGAAGTGGGCAGGCTGATGCGGGTAGTTTAATGGTGGCTATTACTGAAGCATATAAAATGCTTCCGATCACGGATTGATTTTTACAATGGTGCTAAACTTGCTTGTTGGCATCACTTTCAATTAACATACATGAGTGTTTGTTTAATTTTACTTTCATATTGAGTCACGCATGACAGCTTTTGTAGAGTTTAAAAATGTTGACTTTGCTTATGATGAGAGTCGCCCAATTTTAAAAAATATTAATTTTAAAATTGAAGATGGGCACTTTGCTGCCATTATGGGTGGCTCTGGTAGTGGTAAAACAACGTTATTGCGTTTGATTACTCGCCAGCTTAGCCCCAATCGTGGGCAGGTTCTTATTCAAGGTAAAGATTTAGCCAGTTTTAGTGCAGATGAGATGTATCAGCATCGTCGTCGCATGGGTGTTTTGTTTCAGTTTGGTGCTTTATTTACAGATTTATCAGTTTTTGACAACATTGCATTTCCATTGCGTGAACATACTAAGTTGCCTGAGAGTGTGATTCGTGACTTGGTGGTGTTGAAGTTAAATGCAGTGGGTTTACGTGGTATTGAACGGCTAATGCCTTCAGAGCTATCTGGTGGTATGGCACGCCGTGTTGCTTTGGCTAGAACCATTGCATTAGACCCTGAGTTACTGATGTATGATGAGCCATTTACAGGTTTGGATCCAATTTCACTAGGTGTTATTGCTCATTTAATTTCTAGAGTTAATAAAGCATTAGGTGCAACCAGTATTATGGTTACTCATGATATTCAACGCTCATTAGAGATTGTTGATCAGGTGATATTTTTGGCTCATGGTGAGGTTTTGTATTCAGGCAGCCCTAATGAGATGGCTGATAAAAACTCACCATGGATTAATCAATTTATTCAAGGTTCGCCAACTGGACCCGTAGAGTATCGTTATTCTGTAGATAAAACGCTACAAGAAGATTTAATGGCGGTTAAATAATGAAGTTTATACAATTATTAGGTGCGAAAGCACTCAATGTTTTAGCATCATTAGGTACGCTAACTGTATTTTTTCTGAGCATTTTAAGGCACTCAGGAATTGTTTTAACGCGCCCTAGATTAACCATTCGCCAGATTTATTTTTCAGGTGTTTTGTCCATTATTATTATTGCCGTATCAGGCTTGTTTGTCGGCATGGTTCTTGGACTACAAGGTTATACACAGCTGGTGAAATTTAAAGCAGCTGATGCTTTAGGTTTTATGGTTGCTGCTGGTTTATTGCGTGAATTAGGACCAGTATTGGCTGCCATTTTATTTGCCAGCAGCGCTGGTGGCGCTATGACCAGTGAAATTGGTTTGATGAAAACCACTGAGCAGTTAGATGCGATGAGTGTGATGGCTATTAATCCAGTTACTCGCGTGGTTGCCCCACGGTTTTGGGCTGGTATTATTTCAATGCCGCTATTGGCTGCTATTTTCAGCTTGTGTGGTATTTTTGGTGCTTATGCTATCGGCGTATGGCATCTTGGGTTAGATGGTGGTGTTTTTTGGGCGCAAATGCAGTCTAATATCGATTGGCATTATGACGTCTTAAATGGAACCATTAAATCCATTGTATTCGGTGTCGCAGTAACTTTGATTGCCTTGCACCAAGGTTTTGCATGTAGAGCAACGCCTGAAGGCATCTTACGAGCAACCACAAAAACTGTTGTAGCCAGTGCTTTAGTTATTTTGGCATTAGATTTTATTTTAACCGCATTTATGTTTACTGAGTAAAACCATGAAACAACGTACATTAGAGTTATGGGTTGGATTTTTTGTATTAATTGGCATTATCGCCCTGGCTTTTTTAGCTTTTAATGTGGCTTCGGGCAGTATTAATAATACGCCTGCGCATAGCTACAAATTGCATGCTGCATTTAGTGATATTGGTGGTTTGAAAGTAAAATCACCTGTTAAATCTGCTGGTGTGTTGGTGGGGCGAGTATCTGATATTAGTTTAAACCCGAAAACATTTGAAGCAGATGTTACCTTAACCATGGATGATAGATATCAGTTCAGTGAAGATGTATCTGCTGAGATTTTGACTTCTGGTATTTTGGGTGAACAATATATTGGTTTATTGCAAGGTGGTGATGAAGAAATGCTAAGTGATGGCGGCGAAATCACCATGACCAGTTCTGCTTTGGTATTAGAACAGTTAATTGGTAAATTCATGACCAGTTTTGCAGAAAAAAACAGTGAAGAATAATTATTAAATATAACAATAAATATCAAGAAACAAGGACATTGTAATGAAAAAATTCTCTATGGCTAGCGCCTTAAGTATTGCCGTATTAAGCATTAGCATGGCAATTGCTGCTCCTGCAGATGCAGTGAATCAGTTGAAACAAAACTCAACTCAAGTATTAACTATTTTGAAAAAAGATAATGGTCGCAACAGCAGCCAAGTACGAGCGGAAGCAGAACGTTATGCAACGCCTTATTTTGATTTTCAGCGCATGACTGCCTTGGCAGTTGGTGCTCCGTGGAGAAATGCATCAGCAGCGCAAAAAACAGCATTAACGCAAGAATTCAAAACACTTTTGATTAGAACTTACTCAGGCACTATGCTGAAGTTTAAAAATGCAAAAGTGAATATTAAAGATCAGCCTATTGTTAAAGGCAATCAAATTACGGTGAAAACAGAAGTTGATATTGGCGATGGCAAACCAGTTATTATGGATTACACAATGTACGAAAGTGGTAATAAATATCGTATTTACAATGTTTCTGTTGAAGGCGCTAGTTTGGTAACTGTTTATCGCAATCAATTTGGTGAAACCATTCGTAAAAATGGCATCGATGGGTTAATTAAAGAACTTAAAACAAAAAACGGTAAATAATGTTATGCAAATGCAATGTGATAATCATTGCCTCAAGTTATCGGGCAATATGACGGTGATTGATATCACCGAGAGTGATATCAATCATTTGATGAGTTTGTTGAAAGAGGCTGATATTCAAAAAGTTGATTTAGCCAATGTTGCTAAAGCAGATTCAGCTTGCGTGACATTTTTAATCACTATTTTTCGTGAATACAGTGGCAAACAGATTCAATTGGAAAATATTCCAAATACCGTTTTAGCATTGTTAGATTTGTATGAATTGAATAATTGGATCACAGCGGCATGATAAAAAAAATATATTTAGTTTGCGCATTGGCATTGATGTCAACGGCAGCTTTTGCACAAACCGATTCGGATGAAGGCCAGACGCTGATATCAGAACAAAGCAAAGCTGTTGTGGCTACTGATACAGCTTATGATGCTGATATTATTGCAGCACGCAATATTTTGAACTATGACCCATACGAAAAATATAATCGTTGGATGTTTAATGTTAACGATACTGTCGATAGAAATGTTGTTGTACCTGTGACCAAAGGTTATCGAAAAGTTGTGCCTGGTCCTGTTCGCACAGGAGCAAGAAACTTTTTTAATAACTTGCGTGACGTGCTGAGTTTTGGCAGTAATGTATTGCGTTTAGATATTAAAAGAGCCAGTGAAGATTTGGTGCGATTCGGTCTAAATACTACTTTTGGTTTAGGTGGTTTGATTGATATTGCTGGCGCAGCTCAGATGCCAAATAACAAAAACACATTGGGCGATACCTTATCTTCATGGGGTTGGAAAAATAGCCATTATTTTGTGTTGCCAGTTTTAGGCCCATCTACTGTGAGAGATGGTATTGCTAGTTCTGCCACGGTTATTTATCCGATTGATCGCATGTTTATTAATGACCGCGGTTATCGTTATATCGCTCCTATTTGGGCTGGTTTGGATAAGCGTGAGTCGTTATTGGATTTAAGTGACAGCTTGGAAATGGCTGCGGTGGATCGCTATGCGTATGTGCGTGATGTTTACATGACAATGCGTGCAGAACAAATTGGTTTAGATATCACCATTGATAATTTAGATATCGATGATTTGGTTTCAGATGATGATGGCATCATTGATGTTGCTCATGAGGAATCGATTATTGTGGAAAGTACTGGAGACATGCCGCAGGATTCTGTGGCTGACATGTCAGTACAAGAGTTTTTAATGCAGGATTCAGTTGAAGAAACTGATTTAAATTAAGTCATCTGAATTACCTTTGAATTTAATACGGTGTTATTGGGTTCAAAGGTAACGTTTTATATGGATTTCCTAGCTGATTTTTCAGGTTTTATGGTTGGAAAAATTAGCTGTACTGCCATTATCTTTGCTATGATGCTAAGAGTTATTTCTCATTAGTAATTAAGAGCTTTCATTAAGGAGTTTGGATATGTACGAAGTCAATCGCAGTGTTTTTATGTTGGTCCCACAAGAGCCGTTTTGGATGTGGCTAAATGATCTGCCGGATATCGACTTAGGTGACATTATCTTGGAAGATTTGCAGTTAGATGCAAATGCTTATCTAACCAGCCCTTGTGAAGCTCTGGATGATGTTTGGAATGAAATTGATTCACGCTTGGCTGAGCTGTTTAGTGCAGAACTAGCCGATTGGTGTGAAGATCAAAGCTTATGGCCTGATTTGGTTCCTGAAATCTTTTATGAGTGGTTTGATATTCGATTATCAACAATTGTGACTGATTTAAGCAAAGATGAGTTGGAGCGTGAGCCTTTTGAAGTTATTCAATTGGACGATTAATCTAAGCGAAAAAAATAATAACTAATAAGGAGAAAGCAGTGGCACATTTAACATCAATTAAAGTTCGCGGTTATCATTTGGATTTATACCAACATGTGAATAATGCTCGCTATTTAGAGTTTTTAGAAGAAGCTCGTTGGCAGTATTTTGATGATGCTAATTTAATGGAAACGTTTCTAACCTCAGGTTTGGGGTTAGCTGTGGTGAATATTAATATTAATTATCGCCGTGGTGCTCTCATGAATGATGAGTTGGAAATTGCCACTAGCTTTACCAGTGTTAGTCAACGCAGTGCTATTTTGAAGCAAGTAATTACTTTGAAAGGGACTGATAAAATCGTTGCGGATGCGGAGGTGACTTTTGTTGTGGTTGATCCGAAGCAGAATAAGGCAGTGGTTTTAGATGGTCCGTTAGCGGCAGCTTTAGAACAATTGGTTGAGGAAGGTTAATACCGAATGAAAAAAGGTATTTTTGCATTGGTTGTTGTTGTCGCCATTGTAATTGGTGTGGCAGTTGCGTTTCAATCGCAAAAAACGGCAGCTTATCCTTTTAGTTTAAGTGATTTAGATGGGCAAGTGATTACTGAGGCTGATTTAAAAGGCAAGGTAACGCTAATTAATTTTTGGTATCCTTCTTGCCCTGGTTGTGTCAAAGAAATGCCAGAGCTGATTAAAACTCAGCAGAAATTTGATAATACAGATTACCAAACATTTGCCATCTCAATGAATTATAATACTTTAGCTGAAGTACATAATTATGTTGAGCAATATCAGTTACCATTTACGGTGATGTTTGATGCAGATAATGCGGTGTCTAAGAATTATGGTGTTAAGTTAGCACCTAATTCATTTATTATCGATAAAGAAGGTAATATTATTAAATCTTATTTGGGTGAGCCTAAATGGGATGACTTGCATGAGCTGATTCAAACAGAATTGGCCAAGTAAGTCGATTGGTTTTAAAAAAGCGCTCATTGAGCGCTTTTTATTATGGGTAGTAAATACCTGTTGGTTTGTGTTGTAAACAAACAAAACGATTATAATGATTCAATTAAATTAAATAATAGTGTTGGAAAATTCATGACTGAGCAACGTAAGATATTAGTAACAAGCGCATTGCCGTATGCCAACGGTAGTATTCATTTAGGGCATATGGTTGAGCATATTCAAACCGATATTTGGGTGCGTTTTCAAAAAATGCGCGGTCACGAATGTTATTACGTTTGTGCCGACGATACTCATGGTACGCCAGTGATGTTGGCAGCGCAGAAAAAAGGCATGACACCTGAAGAAATGATTGATGCTGTTCGTCAGGAGCACATGGCGGATTTCGCTGGTTTTAATATTGGCTATGATAATTACTACACAACTCATTCTCCTGAAAATCTGCAGTTTTCTCAGCAAATATACACGCAATTAAAAGCGAATGACAAAATCACTTCTCGTGTGATTAATCAGTTGTATGACCCTGAAAAAGAGATGTTTTTGCCAGATCGTTTTGTGAAGGGTGAGTGCCCTAAATGTCATGCAAAAGATCAATATGGCGATAACTGTGAAGTATGTGGTGCTACATATAGCCCAACTGAGTTGATTAATCCATTTTCGACGGTTTCTGGTGCTACGCCAGTGATGAAAGAAAGTGAACATTTCTTTTTCCGTTTAAGTGAGTGCAATGAGTTTTTGGAAGCTTGGGTAAACGGTAGTACGACTGTGTCTCAAGATAAAGAGCAAGAACACTTACAAAGCCAAGCCCGCAATAAGATGAAAGAGTGGGTTGAGGGTGGTTTACAAGATTGGGATATTTCTCGTGATGCGCCTTATTTTGGTTTTGAAATTCCGGGCGAAAAAGGTAAGTATTTCTATGTTTGGCTAGATGCGCCGATTGGTTATATGGCTTCTTTTAAGAATCTATGTGATAAATTGGGCTTAGATTTTGATGAGTATTTTAAAGCAGATAGCAAAACTGAGTTATACCATTTTGTTGGTAAGGATATTTTGTATTTCCATGCTTTATTTTGGCCTGCTACTTTGCATTTTGCTGGTTTGAGAGTGCCAACGGCTGTTTTCGCACATGGTTTCTTGACTGTTGATGGTCATAAAATGTCTAAATCTCGTGGTACGTTTATTACTGCTCGATCATATTTGGATGTGGGCTTGAATCCTGAGTGGATGCGTTACTACATTGCGGCAAAATTAAATAGCCGCATTGAAGATATTGATTTGAATTTGACCGATTTCATCACCAGGGTTAATAGTGATTTGGTTGGTAAGTACATTAATATTGCAGCACGTGCTTCTGGCTTTATTCAAAAACGCTTTGAAGGCAAATTGAAAGATGTGAGCGCTAGCGAGCTATTGAGCCATTTGCAAAGCCATGCGGATGTTATTGCTGATGCTTATGAAGGTCGTGAGTATGGTAAAGCATTGCGCGATATTATGGCTTTGGCTGATGTTGTCAATGAATATGTTGATGCTAATAAACCTTGGGAATTGGCGAAACAAGAGGGACAGGAAGAGCGTTTGCATGAAGTTTGCAGCGAATTGATTAATGCTTTCAAAATCTTAAGCGTTTATTTGGCACCTGTTTTACCTCAAGTATCAGAAAAAGTAGCTGCATTTTTAAATGTTCCTGCTTTGCAATGGCAAGATGCCAAAGTATTACTTGGAGAACAGGTGATTAATAAGTATGAACATATGATGCAACGTGTGGAGCCTGCTAAGGTGGATGAATTGATTGAAAAAAACAAAGAGACCATCGCTGCGGTGAAAGCTGCTGAAGAAAAAGTAGCTAAAATGGCTAATTTTGAGCCAGTTGCGCCAACTTGCAGTTTTGATGACTTCATGAAAGTAGATTTGCGTGTTGCTCAAGTTTTGAATTGTGAAAAAGTTGAGGGCAGTAGCAAGTTATTGAAATTCCAATTGGACTTGGGCTTTGAAGAGCGCACGATTTTCTCTGGTATCGCAGCAAGTTATCCTGAGCCAGAAAAATTAATCGGACGCATGGTGGTTTGCGTGGCGAACTTCGCTCCTCGTAAGATGGCGAAGTTTGGTATGTCTGAAGGAATGATTACTTCTGCAGCAGGAGAAGATAAATTATTCTTGTTAGATGTTGATGCTGGCGCAACGCCAGGTATGAAAATCGGTTAATGATTCATTATCATTAAAAAGCAGGCTGCCTGAAACGTTTCAGGCAGCCTGTTTTATTGTTGGCGGTTACTTTCCTTGCCATGTTGGTTGGCGTTTTTCAAAAAAGGCATTAATGCCTTCCAATGTATCTTGCGTCATCATATTGTTGGCCATAATTTCGGCCGCTTGTTGATAGGCTACCTGAAAGCCATATTCTAATTGACCATAAAATAGTCCTTTACCATAGCGGATGGCAAGTGGTGCTTTTGCTGCTATTTTTTGGGCTAGATTTAGTGTGGTTTCTTCGAGTTCATCTGCTGCTACAGCGTGATTAATTAAACCCCATTTTTCGGCTTTTTCAGCATCAATAAAATCACCCGTTACTAACATTTCAAAAGCCTGTTTGCGACCAATATTTCGCGTTAATGCCACAGCTGGTGTGGCACAAAACAATCCAACATTGATGCCTGAGACAGCAAATTTTGCTTGTTTTGAGGCAACGGCTAAATCGCACATTGCTACCAGTTGGCAACCTGCAGCGGTGGCAATGCCATTTACTTTTGCAATAATGGGTTGAGGCATGCGAATAATTCGCATCATTAAATCACTACACAATTCAAAAAGTGATCTTTGATACTCAATATTAATATGGGCTTTCATTTCCTTTAAATCATGTCCAGCACAGAAAGCCGGGCCATTTGCAGCTAAAATGATGACTCGAATATGGTCATCATGTGCAATTTCCTCTAATGTTTGTATTAGGGCATGTAGCATATTTGCTGACAGAACATTTAATGAATCAGGTTGGTTTAATGTCAGTGTACAAATGTGATTTTGATTATTTTGAGTAATATAGCGGGATATCTCCATCGTATTTCTCCTTTGATGATTTTTTATATCATGCTACCAGAATATTGAATAGATTTTAAAAAATCATGATGTGTGCTATGGTAAAATTATGATGATTTACCACATCAGACACGATGCAATATTTGTATTTCACTCTATATCAATAAAGGAGTAACGTGGTATGACACCAAACGACAATAATCCTTTTGCTTTTTGGCAGCAGTTTTGGCAAAACACAAATCCACAAATGGCACCATTTTTACCGCCAATGAGTTTAGAAGAAGTGCAGAAAAAAATCACTGAATTACAAAGTGTGGAAATGTGGCTAAATTTTAATTTACAAGCCGTTCAGTCTCAGTTGATGTTACTAGAGCAGCAAAAAGTATTTTTTGAAAGTATGGCCGAACAGCCAGAGCCAGAACAAGAATCGTAATCTTCTCAATTATCTATAACGGGCAAAAGCCCGTTAGTTATTTATAGTACCCACCATGACCGAAGCACAATATATTCCCCTACGTTTGCATACTGAATTCTCTATTGAAGATGGTATGGTACGCATTAAAGATGCCGTAAAATTTGCCGTTCAGCAAAATATCCCAGCTTTGGGAATTAGTGATTTGATGAATGTTTTTGGAATGGTGAAGTTTTATAAAACCTGCCGAAGCGCAGGCATCAAACCAATTGTTTCAGCGGATGTTTGGATTGAAAACGATGTTAAAGTTGATCAGCCAACACGCTTAATGTTAATTGCCAAAAATCACCAAGGCTATTTGAGATTATGTGAATTATTGACCGAAGCTTATGTCAACGAAGAAAGACATCGCTTACGAGCTCAAATCAAAAAGAAATGGTTAGTTGAGGGCGATAACAGTGGCTTAATTTGCTTATCTGGCGCTCACTTAGGTGAAATTGGGCAAGCGCTATTAAATGAACAAGAAGAACAAGCTAAAGCCATTGCTCAAGAATATGCCGAATTGTTTCCAAATCAATTTTATTTGGAATTACAAAGGCTCCCTGAAAAGCCTGAATGTGAAATCAGCGTACAAGGCAGTTTAAAACTGGCATTGGAATTGGATTTACCTGTTGTCGCAACGCATCCAACACAATTCTTGCATGCCGATGATTTTCAAGCTCATGAAGCACGAGTATGCATTGCCAGTGGTTATGTATTGGGGGATAAAAGACGTCCTAAAAATTTCGTTCCTAGCCAGTTTTTTGCTACGCCAGAAGACATGCAAGCACGTTTTAACGATGTGCCTGAAGCACTTCAAAATACCGTCAATATTGCTAAACGCTGTAACTTATTAGTGACATTAGGCAAGAACTATTTACCAGATTTTCCAACGCCAAATGGAATGGATTTAAATGATTATCTCATTCATTTATCCAATGAAGGCTTACAAGAGCGCATGGAGATTTTGTATCCTGATGAAGCGATACGAGCAGAAAAATATCCCGAATACCAAGCACGTTTGGATTTTGAGTTAAACACCATTGTTCAAATGGGTTTCCCCGGTTACTTCCTAATTGTTGCCGACTTTATTAACTGGGCAAAAGAAAACAGCTGCCCAGTGGGGCCGGGTCGTGGTTCTGGTGCAGGTTCCTTGGTTGCTTATGCATTGAAAATTACTGATTTGGATCCTCTTCAATATGCTTTGCTATTTGAACGGTTCTTAAATCCAGAACGTGTTTCAATGCCTGACTTTGATATTGACTTTTGCCAAGAGAATCGTGGGCGCGTGATTCAATATGTACGCCATAAATATGGCGTAGCAGCGGTTAGTCAGATTGTGACTTTTGGCACATTGTCGTCAAAAGCCGTTGTGCGAGATGTTGGACGAGTATTGGATTTACCATTTGGTATGTGCGATCGCTTATCAAAATTAATCCCAGTTGAAGCGAATAAACCGTTAAGCCTTGCGAAAGCCATGGAGGCAGAGCCTCAAATTGCCGAAATTTTGAAGGCAGAAGATGCCGAAGAATTGATGGTTCTAGCCCAAAAGCTAGAAGATTTAACCCGTGGTCTTGGCATGCATGCTGGTGGTGTACTTATCGCCCCAGGAAAACTAACTGATTTTTGTCCTGTTTATCAAGCTTTGGGTGAAGATACATCGCCTGTATCGATGTTTGATAAAGATGACGTTGAACAGATTGGTTTGGTTAAATTTGACTTCTTAGGATTGCGTAACTTAACCATTATCGAATTAGCACAACAATACATTGCGGATGTGAATCAGGATGATGTTGATGTTGCTCATATTCCATTGGATGATGCCGTTGCGTACCAAATTTTCTCGACAGGAAACACAACTGCTGTGTTCCAGTTTGAGTCAGCTGGTATGAAACGAATGCTGGTAGAAGCTAAGCCAAAGAAATTTGAAGAAATTATTGCCTTCGTGGCACTTTATCGTCCGGGTCCAATGGACCTAATTCCTGATTTTACCCGACGCATGCACGGTGAAGCCTTTGAATATTTGCATCCTTTACTTGAAGACGTATTGAAACCCACTTATGGCGTGATGGTGTATCAAGAACAAGTGATGCAAGCTGCACAGGTTTGTGGTGGATATTCGCTTGGCGGTGCGGATTTATTGCGCCGAGCAATGGGTAAGAAAAAAGTTGAGGAGATGATTAAGCAGCGTGCAACGTTTGTTGAGGGCGCTGCTCAAAAAGATATTAATGAAGCCAAAGCCAATGAAATTTTCGACTATATGGAGAAATTCGCAGGCTATGGTTTTAATAAATCACATGCGGCAGCTTATGCTTTGGTGGCTTATCAAACTGCATGGTTAAAAGCACATTATCCTGCTGAGTTTATGGCAGCCACGATGTCCAGTGAGTTGGATAATACGGATCAGTTAAAAATCTTCTTTGATGATGCAAAAGACAATGGTATTGAGTTTCTCGCACCATCGGTTAACCATTCATTTTATCGTTTCAAACCCTTGGCAGGAAAAAAGATTCGCTATGCGTTAGGTGCGATTAAAGGCACGGGCGAAGCGGCCGTGAATGCTATTGTTAAAGCCCGAGAAGAGGGCGGTCCGTTTGAGGATTTATTCGATTTTTGTGAACGAGTGGATAAGCACCATATTAATAAACGAACACTAGAAGCACTTGTGCGTGCTGGCGCTTTTGATGAACTTGAACCAAATCGAGCCATGATGTTATCGAATATTCCATTGGCAGTCGAAAACGCAGAGCAAAAAGCAGCCAATGCCAATCAAAGTGGATTATTTGATTTTGATGATACTGCTATTGCACCAATTGAAATGACTGCGGTGGAGGCATGGAATGAAAGCCGTAAATTAGCAGAAGAAAAAAGTGCCATGGGCTTTTATTATTCAGGGCATCCATTTGCACCTTATTCTACCGAAGTGAGGGGATTTGCTAAAAAATCATTGGCATCGTTGGCTGCGGCTGATCATAAACAATGGGTAGCGGGTTTTGTTACCAGCATTCGCATTATTATGGGGCGTCGTGGCAAGTTAGCAATTGTTTTGTTGGAAGATGAAACGGCAAAAGTAGAAATTGTGGTTGCTGGTTCGGTGTATGAGCAATCAATAGCAGTATTAAAAGCCGATACCGTATTGTTATTTGATGCTAAGGTTGGAAAAGATGAATATGGTGGCGGTAGTGGATTAAGAATTAGCGCAGATGGTGTTTATACTTTTGAGCAGGCAAGGCAATCTTTTGCACGCAGCATGAGTTTACATATTAATCAGCATCTTGATATTGCTAAACTGTCTAATTTGCTGTCATCTTCTGCTGATGGTCAAAAAGTACCTGTGCAACTTCTTTATCAAAACAATGATGTAAGAGCAACAATGCGTTTGCCAATGAAATGGCAAATTGTCGCTAGCAATGATTTGTTGGATAAACTGCAGGATTTGCTAGGTTATGAAAATGTTGTGGTAACTTGGTAAGAAAATTGGGTACGGTTGAGTGACCGTACCCAATGGTTAAGAATTATTGAAAGAAATAATTATGGGCATTTTAAGCCAAGAACAGTGATGGTGTTGCCATCCGTGGCTTTGACCGTTAAGTAAAAATCACCCAGTGCCACTTTATCGCCTTCTGTTGGCGGAGAAAGTAAGCGCTTCTTAACCAGTTTTGCAGCGGTTAAAGTTTTATCTTCTTCTGATAATGGCATGCCATAAATTGTGGCTAAATCCATCATTGAGCTATTAGGATCAATATTGAATTCACCAAAGAAGCTGGCATTGATTCCCATATCATCCATGCTGTAGTCAAAAATCATCGCAAGTTTTTCAACTAATTTTTCAGGAACGTAATACCAAACATGGTCAGATGCTTGTAGGATTGTTTGGGTATTAATTCTCATTAAATTTCCATCTCGTACCAAAGCAAAACAGCGAATATGCAAAGAATCAAGGTGTTTACCAACATCATCAGGGTGTCTACCACAAGCGTCTGAGCCTTCGTTGACGCAATATTCTTGTAATGGCACCACTGCTTTTTCACCTACCCAAATATCTTTGGAATTGATGGGCTCATGTTTGGGTGGTAATTCTACTTTGCACAGCTTTGCCATAGGCGCAATGGTTGCCCCTTGGATTAATAAAGAAATTAATACGATGGTAAAGCCAATATCAAACATCAAAGTTGAGCCTTCAACACCCATCATCACAGGTAAAATGGCCAAAGTAACTGGAACTGCACCGCGTAAACCAACCCAGCTAATAAAGGCAACTTCATTTTTTGGGAAATTAAACCATTTCAAACCGCTGATAACAGCGAGTGGGCGAGCCACTAAGGTGAGGAAAATAGAAATCAAAATGGCATATGTTGCATTATCCAATAAGCGCTCTGGTGTAACCAATAAGCCCAAGATTAAGAACATAACAGCTTGAGCAAGCCAAGCTAGGCCATCCATCACCCGCAAAACATGCTCAGTAGCATAGCTTTTTCGATTGCCAACCATAATGCCAGCTAGGTAAACGGCCAAGAAGCCACTACCGCCGATTAAGTTCGTGGCGGCAAAAGTGAGTAGCCCACCAGAAACAATTAGTAAGGCGTATAAACCTTCCGCAAGGTTGAGTTTTGAAACCAAGCGAGACAAAATCCAACCGCCAATGGCACCCAATAACAAGCCAAAACCGATTTGTTGGACGAGCATAATTAAGAAGCTAACAATTGATGCTTCTTCTGGGTGAAGGTTTAAGCCAATTAATGCCATTACCAGCAATATTGCCATGGGGTCATTGGCACCAGATTCAATTTCTAGTGTTGATTGAACACGGTCGTGTAAACGAACACCACTATTGCGTAATAGGCTAAATACAGCTGCTGCATCAGTTGAACCAACAATGGCAGCCATTAACAGCCCCATTTTCCAATCGACACCAAGCAAGAAGGTAATGAAAATACCTAAAATCAGTACCGTTGCAATCACTCCCCAGGAGGCGAGCAGTGCTGCTGGTTTTAAAGCAACTCGGAAGCTTGAGATTCTGGTTCTCAAGCCACCATCTAATAGAATAATTGCCAAGGCTAATTGGCTAATTAATGTTGCCATGAAGAAGTTACTAAATTGTATACCACCAGGTCCATTTTCCCCTGCAAGCATGCCGACGAATAAGAACATTAGTAAGAGTGGTAAACCCAATCGCGCAGAAAGCGTAGATGCAAGGACACTAATAAATAGCAAAATGCCCATTAGCAAAAAAAGGGTATTGATTCCATCCATGTGAGAATTTGCCCCCAAAAAAAGTAATTAATATTATTTTCTAGCGGGTAATTTTAACATAAGCCTGCATAGGTAAGTAATTGAGAAATCAAAATGTATGTGAAATGAATTAATTATTTGTATGTAAAAAAAGCCCTGATTATTTAATCAGGGCTTTTTGAGAATATATATTTTACATTATTTGATTTGGCTACCAATCACACCACCTAGGGCAGCTCCGCCTAACGTAGCGCCAGTATCTCCACCGAGTACATTACCAGCAACACCACCAACAGCAACGCCAACAGCTGTGTTTCTTTGTTGGTTAGTCATGCCATTTGTACAGCCAAATAAAGAAGCAGTTACCAAAGCTACAGCAAGGTATTTTGTCATTGATTTCATACTTATCTCCCAACAAATAGTGTTTTGTTTTCGAATGATTATCTTAATTGCCAAATAGTATAGCGCAATACACTGTATGGTTTCGTTAAGAAATGACAAGTTCTTGTTTAATGATTTGGCTCAGTTACAAAGCCTACTTTGCTTAATCCTGATTCTTGAGCTGATGCCAATGCTTGCGCAACAAACTTATAAGGTACGGCTTCGTCAGATGCAATGGCAATTACGGTATCAGGGTCTTCAGTTGCTGTGTTTTTGAATTCTTTGGTTAATGCTTCCAATGTATATTCGTTTTCACCTAAAAAATATTTGCCATCCGAAGTAATGGATAAGCGCAACGGTTTAGGTGGTTCAGCTTGTTCTTCGGTATTGGCTTGTGGCAATTGTAATGGAATGGAATGTGTTAATACTGGCATGGTAATCATGAAAACAATTAACAAAACCAACATCACATCTACAAGAGGTGTGACGTTAATTTCTGCCATGGGTGCATCATCATGCTCACTAAATGAACCAAAAGACATTGTTTACTCCTGATCGTTGACCGGATTGTTTAATAGTTGGGCGTGCAAATCATGTGCATATGCATCTAAATCTTGGCGCATATTTTTATTGAGGCGAACCAATGCGTTGTAAGCTAAAACAGCAGGAATCGCTACAAATAACCCAGCGGCGGTTGCTACAAGTGCTTCACCAATAGGCTCTGCGACAGCAGCAATGGTTACCATACCAGCAGTGCCGATGTTTAATAAAGCATGATAAATGCCCCATACGGTACCAAATAAGCCAATAAATGGAGCAGTTGCGCCGATAGAAGCTAAGGCTGTTAAGCCACTTTCAAATGGGCGCAGAGCTTGATCCATGCCTTTGCGAATGTGGCGAGTTAGGTAATCATTGCGTGGCATAGCTGCTGCCAAGCTTTTGCCTTTTTTATCAGAATAAGTGCGATTAGCAAGTAGTGCCACTTCTGTCATTGAGGCAATAGGTGAGTGAATATTGGCAATTTTCTTTTCGGCCTCAAGTAAGCTTGATGCATTCCAAAAGGCTTTTTGTGCCATTTTGTTGGTTTTTTTGGCCTTCATCATGGTGCATGATCGGATAATGAGAACACACCAAGAAATGACGCTCATTAGAATAAGCAATAAAAAAACACCAATTAGGACAGGATCACCTTGTTTAAATACGATACCTAGATTCATAATTTCACCAGTTTAAAAACTTAACAATGTTATTAATTAATATTTAATCTATCGGTTTTTGAGGTTAAACACGACAGGGAATGTATAGTTTGCAGCAATTGGCTGGCCATTTTCCATGGCTGGCGTGAAGCGGTAGTATTGCTCTACTGCTTTTTTTGCTGCTCGGTCTAATCTTGAGTGGCCGCTTGATTTTTCAACGCGAACATTACTCGGTTTGCCATTTGGCTGTACAACCACAAACATGCGCACGGTACCTTCTTCTCCATTTTCTAAAGAAAGTGGTGGGTACTGTGGTTTTGGATTATTTAAGTATCCACCAGGTTTTCTGGAACCAGTATTGCCACCGCCAGAAGGTGCTGATGTATTGTCGCTGCCTTTGTTGTTACCAGCGCTTGTACCTTGACCATTATTATTGTCTTTATTGGGCGTATTGTTACTTGTGTTTGTTGCTTGCGTATTTCTTGCTGGCTCTGTTGTTGCTTTGGTATTGCTATCATTATTGGTGGCAACCGGTGTGGTTGCTTTGTTTGTTTTGGTGACTGTCACATCGGGTTCTTTTGCCGGTTTTTTCTGTGTTTTGGTTACCGGTTTTTTGTGCTCAACCTTTTTTTCATGCTTTGGTTGTGATTTTGGCGCACTGTCACTTTGCAAAGCTTGAGTTTGACTCAAGGCTTCGCCTGATGGGATGTCGACAAACATTAATGCAGATTGGTCTACATTGAGTTTAGCATCTTGTTTATTGTCAAATAAGCTATACGCAATAATTCCAGTATGGATGGCGATAACGCTGACAATAATGATGTATGAAAAGGGGCTATTTGTTTTATTCATGATTACATTATTAATATAAATGATAATCCATATCAATTGCAAGTGAGTGCGATTGTACGCTATTTTTTTTAAGTTGTGCTAGTTATCTGTGCAATATTATTAAAAAATTATCAACTAATTGCTTGTAAATCGAATGTTTGCTACTTTAGAATAAAATTTTCATGCCAAAGTTTTAAATATGACTTTTGACCAGTGGTTTCTATTTGTTTTCACAACATTCTTTATTTCTGCTTCTCCAGGTCCCAATATGTTATTGGCGTTTCAATTTGGTATTAATTATGGTGTTAAAAAAACCATTTATACTTTATTGGGTTTAAGTACGGGTTTATTGATTTTATTGGGCATATCAGGTTTAGCAGTTTCTTTCTTAAGCCATACTTTTCCAATGGTATTTGAATTGGCTAAATTGCTTGGTGCTGCTTATTTATTGTACTTGGCTTATCATTCTTGGCAAAGCCAGTCTCATTCTTTGGAAGGGGGCAATATTCGAATTGTGCCATCTAAGTCACGTTTGTACAGAACAGGCTTGAGTGTGGCATTGTCTAATCCGAAAGCCATTTTATTTTTTGCGGCTTTTTTCCCGAAATTTATTAACACAGAAGGCAGCATTGCCAATCAATATATGATTTTAATCGTGAGTTTCTTTATGATAGAAACTTTGTGGCAATGCATTTATACCTTTAGCGGAAAAATTTTATCTGCATGGTTACAGCAGGGAAATCGTTTACGATGGTTAAATCGTATTTGCGGTATTTTATTTGCCATTATTGCGATTAGCTTGATTGTTGATGGCATGAAAACAATCATGCAAGCGTTTTAGGCTGCCTGCCAAAAATCAATGTACAGTTGTAGCTCAACATTGTTCCGCCATTCATTAACCACTGGGCGATAAACAATGTGAATGTTTTCAGGAAGCTCTTCTGTGCAACGGAAAATCATGGCTTCATAAATCTTCCCATTGCGATATAGCCCAACTTTTTTATGATTAACACCCACTAACCGTTGCCATGCTACTTGGAAGACATCTTGAAAGCAGGGTGCATTAAATCCTTGGCCCCAGATCGGTTCAGCTAAAGCTTGCGCTTGGGTTAACGTAATATCTGCGGATTCTAAACTACCATCCGTTACAAATGTTTGAGTTAGGTCTTCTTGGCTAATTTCTTCTGCCATCACTTTTTCAAAGGCTTCCTGAAAGGCTGTGATGTTATTCTCTAAAATGCTTAAACCAGCGGCCATGGCATGTCCACCAAATTTGATAATCAAATCAGGATATCGTTTCGAAACTTTATCGAGCATGTCACGCAAATGTACGGTTGGAATAGAACGACCAGAGCCACGCCATTCGCCATTATCTGCTGGAGCAAAAACAATGGTTGGGCGGTAAAATTTTTCTTTTAGGCGAGAAGCGACGATGCCAACAACGCCTTGATGCCAGTCTTTTTGATAAACCACGACTGAGCATTGATTTGGTTTTATTTCGACTTGCGGCAAATTCAGCGCTTGTTTTAGCATTGATTGCTCAATTTGTCGTCTATCTTGATTCAGTTCATCTAATTGCTGTGCATAATGTGCGGCCAATTCATCGTTATCCGCTAATAAACACTGGATGCCCAAGCTCATATCATCTAAACGACCAGCTGCATTAATGCGAGGTCCAATGGCAAAACCTAAATCAAAGCTTTGTGCTTTACGGGAATCTCGCTTGGCAATCTGAAAAAGAGCTTTAAGCCCTGGGCTCATTTTTCCATGTTTGATGCGTTTTAAACCATTGGCAACCAAAATACGGTTATTTTGATCCAATGGAACCACATCCGCTACCGTGCCTAAGGCAACTAAATCCAATAATTCACTTAAGTTAGGTTCGGGTTGCGTTTCCGAGAAAAAATCCATTTGGCGCAACTGAGCTCGCAGCGCCATGAGTACATAAAACATCACTCCAACCCCGGCTAAGGCTTTGCTTGGAAATGAGCAGCTTGGCTGATTGGGGTTAACAATGGTGCAGTTTGGCAATGTATCTGCAGGTAGGTGATGGTCAGTGACAATGACATGAATGCCCAAAGATTGAGCATGTTCAATACCAGCAAAGCTAGCGATGCCGTTATCAACAGTCATAATCAGTTTTGCCCCTTGTTGATGCGCAGCATCTACCAGTTCAGGGCTTAAGCCATAACCATGCTCAAAACGATTAGGAACAATGTAATCCACTATTGCTCCCATGCTTCGTAAACCTTTAATTCCAATTGCACAAGCCGTAGCGCCATCAGCATCATAGTCGGCAACAATCATAATTTTGTGCTGTTGTTGAATGGCAGGTATTAATTCTTGTGCCGCTTGTTCGCATTGGTCAAGTTGTTGGTAATGAAGTAAATGCTTAAAGCTGATATCAACTTGGCTGATTTGATCAATATTTCGAGCAGCATACAATCTAGCCATTAATGGAGGAATGCCGTTGTCGATTAAATGCTGGAAGGCTTCTTGATTAATAGAACGATTTTGAATGGTGGTTTGCATTATATAAACTGACTAAAAGATGTTTTACGTTTCCAAAATGCACGATGTGCTTTTGCTTTAATATGAGTGATTAGCCCCGGCTCGCCATTGGTAATAATGGTGGCACTTTTCACTTCTCCTGTTTGCAAGGCTTGCCAAATCGGCATAAAAAAGCGAGTTTCTAAATGATTCAGGCAATCTTGATAGCCCCAAATATCAGCGAACATGCTGGGCAGGAGTAAATCTTCAATGTTTAAAACAGTGACTTTATTTTGTGCCTCAGGCATTTCTTGGTGCAACCGTTGGTAAGCGGCAAAGTCATAAGGCATGGATTGTGTTAACGGATGATTATCTTGCAGCAATAAGGAATCCGTTGCCAAAATCCCCATGTTTCGTTCTTGCCATGCCGATTGTTGCGGCATTAAATCCCGCCAGAACCAAATGCCATTGATTTCCATTTTATGTGCTTTACGGCTTTGATTTACAGGATGAGTATTGAAGAACATCTGTACCTCCGCCTGTGTCCGCATGATTAAGCGGGCTTCTTCGCCAATTGGGCGAGAATCACGGTCAATTTGTCCCAATGTTTCTGTAATAATGGGTGTTTCCCATTGTGGATGATTTGGGCAAGTGACTAACCATAAATCAGGTTGCCATGGATAAAACACCCAATGAAGGTCAGGTAAAAATTCTGTCAAAGAATCGCATAAGCTTTCTGCCTCTTCTTGCTGTAATTGTAAATTATGCCCTGCAATGAGATTGATGCTATTCATCTCTAATTTTTGGATACATGGGCTAGCGAAGAAAGCGGGTGTTTGTGGCGAAATTTGTAAATCCTGTTTTGCGGTTGCCAATAAACTTTCATGGCGGCGCAAATTCGCTTGTAATTCCGTTAGGCTAATCGGCACGCGCTGTGTCTGCCCAAAGCGAATCATGGCATCTAATGCTGGTGTGTTTAGATTGGATGGTTTTTGCCCGGTACTTTCAGTATGAGTCCATAGCAAACCAGGAATACAAAGTTGCAAATGCATGATAAATGGCTTTAAAAAATAAAAACATGAAACAACCATTTTACTACAAACTGCTCAAAAGGACTGAGTGCTTAATTTTTGATTTGATTTGATTTTTTAAAATCAAAATTAAGGATGATTTATCATGAATTTAAAAAGCCTATATTTTGCTGTGTGCTTTTCGCTGACAAAATATAGGCTTTGGTTTGTGATGGGCAATCATGCCCTAAATGCTAAATAAACATTGCCTTCATTGTTCAACTAAGGCAAAAATTCTTTGGATGCCTTCTGTTAAGGCCGCAATAAATTGTTGGGTTTTTTCAGAATGTGCTTTTTTATAGGTTAATAAAAAGCGAATGCCATCACGATAACTTTGATAATAAATAGCATAACCTTCATCCATGGCTGGAATGAATCCCACATCACGGACAACGCCGTTATCGCCTAAAGTCGTGGTTGATAGAAAATCAGTGGTTATTTTTTGATATCCAATATCATCAAATAAGGCAGATTGAATATTGAGTTTTTGTGCCATATTGGACAAACCCATTAAATGCCGATTAACACCATGCCCTTGCTTGCATGCTTTAATGCGCTCTCGGTGTTCTGCTTCAGCTGTTAAAAAGAACTCTTTTAGTTGAGCTTGCTCGCTTTTTGGGTGGTCTTCTTGCAATAATAAATGAACAAAATGCACAGATTGGCTGGATACTGGGCGCACACATTCCGTTCTACCAGACTGAAATTCACGCATATCAACAGCTTCATACACATTGTTAATTTGATTGAATGTTTTTTGCATTGCATATTGCAGTGCAAATTGAATGGCAGCATCTTTGCTAAAGCGAATATAGTTTGAAGCAGGTTTGAGTGGGATATCTAATGAAGTTTGTTTATATTCAGCTGCTTTTTTTTGATAAGAAGCTGATGTTTCTAACAAAGCTTGTTGAGTGGCATCGCTATGTACCCAGTCTATTTTGTCGATGGGAATAACGCCATCGGTACCCTGTAAGCCTGCTTGTAAATTGGCAGTTGCTTTTTGATGAATTTCAACCAAGGTTCCGGCATCTTCATAGGTGTGTTCAACATGGTGTTGAATTTGCCCTGTTTGTAGATTATAGAGGTAGCTGAGGGGTTTATAAGCCCAGAAATGTTCGCCAAAAGTGGCTTCAAAGGCTGATTCTATATAGCTAAGATCGGCTTCAATGAAAGTAATCGCAAAAAGAGCTCGATTAATGGCATCGAATGCATGTTGATTTTCTGAATGAATGCATAATTGTTCCAGAATTTCACTGGCTTCATTATTTTCAGCGTAGCTAAGTGAGTGAAAATAAGGTTGAGGTGCATCCGTTGTTTGTTGGTCAATCTGCTTGAGCGCTTTTTTTATGGCATTAGGCGAGTATATTGTGCCTGCTTCATCTAATACTGGCATTAGATAAGTGTGATTTTTCCAGATGATGGCAATGTGGCGAGAGGTGCTTAAGTCGTCATTAATAAAATAGCGGTCAATGTCTTTTTGTGGAATACGAGATGCGCCTTTTAAGATTGATAGCTGTTCAAAGCACAGTTTGTCTCCTCTTGGAGAATAAGATTCATGGTAAGCGCCAGAGAAATAATCTGCGTGAACTTTGGCTTGGGCTGCAATAAAGTGCGCCGCTTGGTTTAAAGTTCCATCAATTTTTTCTAAATCCTTAAAAATAAGTTCTAAGGATACGTTTGCTCCAAGTGCTGCTGGTGTTCGGCCTTGGAGGTAGCTTTTTCGCCAATCATCAATGAGCCAGCTAGATTCTTTTTTTTCGGCTGCAAAGTTTTGTAAGTGCTGTTGTAGCTGAGGACCTTCTTGTTGTTCAAAATGATGAATGATTGCCGAGGTTTTTTGGAAATCGGCATCACTTAAGTGGGGTTTAACCCAGAGGCGATACCGATTCAAGGTTTCTGTTAAAGATGGGACAGGTAATAGCTTCATTATGTTTCCTTTTCTTTAATAGATTAAATAGACATGTCAGTATATAAGATATTGTTAAACTTATGAAATCGACAATGGAACGTGATAATATCTTACATTGGATGGTTCTGTGTTGATCATTCTTATTTATCCATGAATGTTGCAGATGTTTAAAGAGAGTTATTTGTAAAATGATGTTGCAAGGTTTAAGTCGTTTATTAGAAAAAATGCCTTTTTTAAAAAGTCGCCGTAGCCAATGGTTGGCTTTTGGTTTAATTCCTTGTTTGGGAATTTTAAGCGCGAGTGCTGTTGTTGGCACGAAACAGGTAGGTGATGGGCCTGAGTTTACCCGTATTATTGAAAACTTGCCTTTACCTGAATTTAAAGTACAACAACAAGATGCTTTATATTGGCTTGAGCATGAAGTTAAAGTAGGCGATACATTTAGCAGTTTTTTAGCTGAGCAAGGCGTGTCGCCTGAAGAAAGTAAACAGCTGATTAGTCAGCATTTTAAAGGTCATTCACCACGATTGCATGCTGGGCAGTTGATTAGCATACAGTTTAATCAAAATAATGAATTGCAGGCGTTACAGTTTTTCCAAGATGATGAGGATGGTGAGAAAAACCTAGTTGCTTTGGAAAAACAAGATAATCAATGGCAAGCGACTAAAGACATTGCTGATACTGAAACCATTGTGACTTTGCGTGCGATAACTGTGCAAACTTCGGCTCGTGGCGCTTTGGCTCGTTCTGGCGTGCCTGTTGAAATTCGTGAAACCATTAATGAATTATTCAGTGATAAATTTTCATTGGATAATTTAAAAGAAGGCGATGCTGTTCGTGTTTTGTTTGAAAATCACTATTTCCGTGGGCAACCAATAGCGACTGGTAATATTCAAGCGATTGAAGTTCGACATCAAGGAAAAATTTATCAAGCTTATTATTTTGAGCATGGCGAAGATAGTGGTGCATTTTATGATGCAAAAGGTCGCCCATTAAGCAAAGGTTTTACAGTTAAACCTGTGGAATATAAGCGCATTAGTTCGCCATTTGGTATGCGTTATCATCCGATTTTACAAGTATGGAAAAGCCATTCTGGGATTGACTATGCTGCACCCACTGGTACGCCCGTTATTGCTCCTGCAGTTGGTGTGATTGAAGAAGTTGGCGTTAAAGGTGGTTATGGTAATGCCATCGTTTTACGTCATCGTGATAGCTTACAAACTTTGTATGGCCATTTAAGTGCTTTTGCTGCTGGCATGCGACCAGGTAAAACGGTTCAACCTGGGGATGTCATCGGTTTTGTTGGTGCGACTGGACGGGCAACCGGACCTCATTTGCATTATGAAGTGCGAGTGAATGGACAGGCTGTGAATCCTGCGACTGCTGCATTGCCAGTGCGAGAATTGGCAAAGGATGAATTAGTGCCTTTCCAAGCCATGCAACGAGCGGATGATCAACGATTTGCACAAGTTCGACATTTGAGAATCATGGTTTCACAATTGGATTAACATTGTTTTCCATTTTGAAATGATAAATAAAAAGCCATCTTAATATTGAGATGGCTTTTTATTGTTTGGTGTTTAATGAAAAGGCATAAATAATGTTATGCTTCTATCTTTGTTTTTTTACGTTTATGGGTTGTTATGAATATCGTTGATAAGATTGCCACGCAACTAGGAGTGCGTGCAGCTCAGGTAGATGCTGCTGTTGGTTTGTTAGATGATGGTGCGACCGTTCCATTTGTTGCCCGTTATCGCAAAGAAGTGACTGGTGGATTGGACGATTCACAGCTACGGACTTTAGCGGAGCGTTTGCAATATTTGCGTGAGGTTGTTGAGCGTCAAGCAACGATTATTAAAAGTATTTCTGAGCAGGATAAGCTAACTGATGAGTTAAAAACATTGATTTTAGCGACGGATAATAAAACTGTTTTAGAAGACATTTATTTGCCTTATAAGCCCAAACGAAGAACCAAGGCACAAATTGCCAAGGAAGCTGGTTTAGAAGGCTTGGCTGATGAATTATTAAATCATCCCAACCTTATTCCTGAGGAGAAAGCTGAGCAGTTTGTTGATGCGGACAAAGGTGTGGTTGACGTTAAAGCTGCGTTAGATGGCGCCCGTGCCATTTTGATGGAACGATTTGCAGAAGATGCAGAATTAATTGGTTTATTGCGTGATCGTTTATGGGCTGTGGGCGAAGTTAAAAGCACAGTGGTGGTTGGTAAAGAACAAGAAGCCAGTAAGTTTGCAGATTATTTTAATTATCAGGAACCCATTCAAAGTGTGCCATCGCATCGTGCTTTAGCAATTATGCGTGGTAGAAATGAGGGTTTACTGCAAATTTCTTTGCTGTATCAAGATGAAAACTTGCCCATAACGCATATTAGTGAGTTTGAAGAAAAGATTGCGAAGCGCTTTGACATTGAAGATTTAGGGCGTGCTGCGGACAAATGGCTAAGAGATACCGTGCGTTTAACATGGCGTGCGAAGATTTATTTATCTCTTGAATTGGATGCGTTTAATCGCTTAAAAGACAGCGCTGATGCAGGTGCTATTCAGGTGTTTGCTAGTAATCTAAAAGATTTACTTTTGGCTGCTCCTGCTGGACGTTTGTGTACCTTGGGTTTGGACCCAGGCTTACGAACAGGCGTGAAAGTTGCTGTGGTTGATGATACGGGTAAATTATTGGATACCGCTACTATTTATCCTCATGTTCCTCGCAATGACTGGACCGGTAGCTTGGCAACATTGGCTGGCTTGGTTAAGAAGCATGGGATTGAATTGATAGCCATTGGTAATGGTACGGCAAGTCGTGAAACTGATAAGTTAGCCGCTGAACTAATTAAAGGTATGCCTGAGGCTAGATTACATAAATTGGTGGTTAGTGAGGCAGGCGCTTCGGTTTATTCTGCTTCAGAATTCGCTGCTAAAGAATTTCCTGAATTGGATGTGTCTTTGCGTGGTGCAGTTTCAATTGCCCGTCGTTTGCAAGATCCATTGGCAGAGTTGGTGAAGATTGATCCTAAATCCATTGGTGTGGGTCAGTATCAGCATGATGTGAACCAAAGTGCGCTGGTAAAAAGCCTAGATGCTGTGGTTGAAGATTGTGTGAATGCTGTTGGTGTGGATGTTAATATGGCATCGATTCCATTATTGGCTCGTATTTCGGGTTTAAATCAAACATTAGCGACCAATATTGTGGAATATCGAGATGAAAATGGTGCTTTTGTGAGCCGAAAAGCATTATTAAAAGTGCCTCGTTTAGGGCCGAAAACATTTGAACAAGCGGCAGGTTTTTTACGCATTCAAAATGGCAAAGAGCCGTTAGATGCATCTGCTGTTCATCCAGAGGCTTATCCTGTGGTTGAGAAAATGTTGAAAAAAACAGGCTTAAAAGGTGCTGAGTTAATCGCAAATAGCCAAGTGATTAAGGGCTTGAAACCCACAGAATTTATTGATGATACTTTTGGTTTACCAACGATTATGGATATTTTGTCGGAATTAGAAAAGCCCGGTCGAGATCCACGTGGTGAATTCCAAACGGCAACTTTTGCCGATGGCGTTGATGATATTAAAGATTTAACGGCTGGCATGATTTTAGAAGGTGTTGTGAGCAATGTTGCTCAGTTTGGTGCCTTTGTGGACATTGGCGTTCATCAGGATGGTTTGGTGCATATTTCTGCATTGGCTAGCCGTTATGTTGCCGATCCTCGTGATGTGGTGAAGGCGGGCGATGTTGTGAAGGTGAAGGTCATGGAGGTTGATGTGGCTCGCAAGCGTATTGGTTTAAGCATGCGTTTGGACGATGAAGTTGGTGTGGCATCTGTCTCTCGTGGAGCTGAGAAAAAACCAGCTGCATCTAGAAAACCAGCTGAGCATCGAAATCAGCAGCCTGTTAATTCAGCCATGGCGGATGCATTTTCGAAATTAAAGCGGTAATTGATTTGTTTGAATATAAAAAAGGTTTTCAGGCTGCCTGAAAACCTTTTTTTATGATGATTTTGGGTTAGTTTATTGTTTTTTCTTTGTGTTCAGAACAGTCAATGCATTCGATTTCATTCATTTTTTGTAGCAAGATATCAATTTTATCAGGATCATCATTTCTCAATACCCTTTGTGCTCTATTTTCTACTTCATTGATATTGGTATTTAGAATAATATTTTTGACCGTCAAAATATGGGATGGATGCATTGAAAAACGACGTAAGCCCATGCTAAGCAGCAGGCGAGCGAGTTTTGCATCGCCAGCCATTTCACCACAAATTGAAACATCTTTGCCCAAACGATTGGCTGTACGAATAATGTGGTTTACCAGTTTAAGAACAGCAGGATGGGCTGGTTGATACAAATAACTGACGCTGTCATCGCTGCGGTCAACAGCCAATGTGTATTGGATTAAGTCATTGGTACCAATGGAGATAAAGTCCAAATGTTTCAGCAGGGCATTAACGCTCAGGGCGGCTGAGGGAATTTCAATCATGGCGCCGATGTGCATGTTTTCATTGAACTCGATGTTTTCATCTCGCAATTGTGCTTTGACTGTTTCGAGGTGCCCTAAAGCTTGTTTCAGTTCTGTCACTGAGCTAATCATGGGCCACATCATGTTGATTTGTCCGTGGGCGCTGGCTCGTAAAATAGCGCGCATTTGTGTGCGGAACATCACAGGTTCTGCTAAGCAAAGGCGAATGCCAGTTAAACCGAGGGCTGGATTTAAGGCTGCGTTGTGATCAAACCAACGTGGATTTTTATCAACGCCTAAATCAATGGTTCGCACGGTAACGTGCTTGCCTTTCATTTTTTTGATAACGGAAGAATAGACATCGTATTGTTCTTCTTCGCTAGGCATGACATCACGGTTCATGAACATGAATTCTGAACGGAACAGGCCAATGCCATCAGCAGCAACTTTGTTTACTTGGGAAATATCTTGGGTTGATTCGATATTGGCCATGATTTGTACTGCAGTGCCATCTAATGTGGTTGCTGTGGTGTTTTTAAGTTTAGTTAGCTGGCGTTTTTGACTGCGGTAAGCTCTGGCTCGTTTGCGGTATTCCGTGAGTATTTTGTCGTCAGGCTGAACGATTAATACGCCATCGATGCCATCAACGATAACCCAATCATCTTCCACAAGAAGTTCACGTGCATTATGTAGGGCGATGACAGAAGGGATATCTAAGCTACGTCCTAAAATGGCCATGTGGCTTGTCGGTCCGCCAACATCCGTGACAAAGGCGGCAATGCGGTTATCTTTAAAGAGGACAGTATCGGCAGGAGAAATGTCGTGGGCAATTAAGATGGTTTCTTCAAATAAATTTGTTGGACCAAATTCTAAGTCTAAACCGCGTAAGCTGCTAAAAATTCGTTCAACAACTTGCAACATATCTTGTTTACGTTGTCGTAAATATTCATCATCAATGGCATCGAATTGTTCAACTAAGCGATCCGCTTGTAATTTTAATGCCCATTCCGCGTTGACTTTGTATTCTTTAATGATATCGACTGGTTCTCTAGAAAGAGAAACGTCAGCAAGCAACATTAAATGAAGTGAAATAAAAGCACCTAATTCTGTGGGTGCATTTTCAGGGATGTTGCTACGAAGCTTTTCAAGTTGACGACGAGTTTCTTTAATTGCTTGCACGTAACGTTCCGATTCGGCAGCAAGCTCATTCTCTTCTATTGAATAATGAGGAACATCATCCATACTTTGTTGTAATAGATGTGCTCGACCGATAGCGATTCCGCCACCAATGGGAATTCCATGCAAGACAAAACTCATGCTCTATTCACCTTCGTCAAAATAGTTGTTAATTAACTCACTTAGTGCATGCATGGCTTTTTCTTCATCTGAGCCATTGGTTTCTATTGAAATGGTTGTGCCTTTTGCAGCTGCTAGCATCATTAAACCCATAATGCTTTTGCCATTAACACGTTTGTCATTTCGACTAACCCAAATGTCAGATTTAAATTGGCTTGCTAGTTGAGTAAATTTACTTGATGCTCTGGCGTGTAGACCCAATTTATTTATAATTTCAATGTTTTGTTTTATCATAATTGTTGTAGTGAAGCTAAATTAATTTCAATAATCCCGTTGGTTGCCGCTTGTTTTACAGATTGGGCAAAATGAGGTAAATCGTCGCTCGTTACTGAATCTTGAATCGCTTTAACCATCATCGGGGCGTTTAAACCTGTCAGTAAGACTACTTGTGAGTCTTTAATGAGTTTGTTCGCAATATTAAATGGCGTAGCGCCAAAAATATCGGTTAATAATAATACTCCAGAACCCTTATTGACTTCATCTATCAAGTGCATTGCTTGTTGTAAAACAACGTCAGGGTTGTCATTTTTATCTACATTGAGTAGACGTAAGTTATCAGGGGCTTGCCCAAAAAAATGACAAGCCAAAGAGTTGAAAGCATGACCTAGGGATTCATGGGTAATCACCAGTAAACCAATCATAATGCTGACATCCTTTTTTTACTACATGTTTTAATATGATAATTTAAATAAGGCTGCCTGAATATGGATTCAGGCAGCCTTTATTTTTAAATACTAATACCAAGTTGTCGCTATTTACTTTAATGCATAAATAGCCGGTAAGTTACGCCATGCGCCGCTTACATCCATGCCATAACCAAATACATATCGGTCTGGGACATCGATACCAACATAATCAGCTGCTAAAGGTTTTTCTTTGGCAATTAATTTGTTGGCAAAAACGGCACTGCGGCACGATGCTGCACCAAGAGACATGACTTGTTCAATAATGGCTGCCATGGTGTGTCCTTCATCTAGGATATCGTCCAGAATCAAAACATGACGACCTTCAACGCTTTTTTGTGGAGCGCGAAGCCAGTTGAAGTTTTTGTCACCATGCAGTTTCTCACCGTAACGGGAAACATGCACATAGTCAAAATCTAATGGGAAACGTAAAAGAGGTAAGAGTTTGCCGGTAAATACAACAGCGCCACCCATAACAGGTAGAACAACTGGATATTTATCACCCAAATCTTTGGTAATTTCATCTGCTACACGTTGCAACTCTTGGTCACAAGTGGCTTCATCAAACAATAAGTCAGCATTATCTAATAATGCTTGAGTTTGTTCGCGGTTAGGCGTATTCATGATTTATAACAAGATATATCACTAGTTTATCAAGACCATATTATAACGATAAAGCTGGCTTTTGGCTAAGGCTGTTGTGAAGTTTATTATTTGCGTTGGAAATATTGCATTATTTTGAATGACATTTGGCTAAATAGAATTTTTTTTTGATTTTAATTATTAATAAGTAAATAGTTAATATTTACTTATCGGAATTTATTGTGATTAGCATGCTTTTTTATGAGCCATTGTAAGTGTTTTGGTCTGCGACATATTGTCGCATTTGCCCAGATAGGGTCACGCATAATACTTGAAACGTTCTATAATATTAATAACATATATCACAGAATTCATGTTTTAAATTGAGTAGGAATTATTTTATTGTTAGGAGGGAACTTGTGAGCGGAACCGTTACGCCAATGGGGAAATTGGCTAAGCGGCGGATAAAATTATCGACAGAAATAACCATTGTCATTATTTTGAAATTAATCGTGTTGTATGTACTTTGGTCGATTTTTATTGCGCCCAATCGGGTTAATGTGGATGCACAAAGTATGTTTGAGCGAGTGCAATCGCAAACCAACGCAGAACAAATTAAGGAGTAACAAATGGAAGAGTTAGTCATATTGTCCCGACTGCAGTTTGCAGCTACGGCAATGTATCATTTTCTCTTTGTACCACTAACATTAGGTTTAGTGTGGATTTTAGTGATTATGGAATCTGCCTATGTCATGACAGGTAAAGTGATTTATAAAGACATGACACGATTTTGGGGAAAGTTATTTGGTATTAACTTTGCGTTAGGTGTTACCACTGGTATTACCCTAGAATTCCAATTTGGCACCAACTGGTCATATTATTCTCATTATGTGGGTGATTTGTTTGGAGCGCCTTTGGCCATTGAAGGTTTGATGGCATTCTTTTTAGAATCAACCTTTATCGGTTTATTTTTCTTTGGTTGGGATCGACTATCTAAACGCCAGCATTTATTGGTTACTATTTTATTAGCCGTTGGTTCAAACTTATCAGCTTTGTGGATTTTGATTGCCAATGGTTGGATGCAAAACCCAGTTGGAGCTGAATTTAACTTTGAAACCATGCGCATGGAAATGACCAATTTCTGGGAAATTGTTTTCAATGCAGAAGCGCAAAATAAATTTGTTCACGCTGTTTCTTCTGGCTACGTGACAGGTTCAATCTTTGTATTGGCTATTTCAAGCTGGTATTTATTAAGAAAACAAGACGTAGAATTTGCAAAAAGAAGTTTCCGCATTGCAGCTGCATTTGGTCTTGCATCGGCCTTATCCGTTATCGTATTGGGTGATGAATCTGGTTATTCAATCGGACATGCACAGAAAACCAAAATGGCGGCAATTGAAGCCATGTGGGAAACAGAACCAGCCCCCGCATCCTTTAATTTAATTGCGTGGCCAAATGAAAAAGAAATGAAAAACGATTGGGCGATTGAAATTCCTTGGGTCATGGGTTTAATCGGAACACGTTCTACTACCGAAACCATTCCTGGCATTAAAGATATTATCATTGAAAATACCGAGCGTATTCAGTCCGGTCGTATCGCTGTTGTTGCATTGGAGCAACTGCGAGCTAATCGTGATGATGCAGCAGCCAAAGAAACTTTCTTGGCTCACAAAGCCGATTTGGGTTTTGGTTTGTTATTGAAAAAATACACTGATGATTTAACCAATGTATCTGATGAAATCGTTGCCAAAGCCGCTCGTGAAAGTATGCCAAAAGTTTGGCCAATGTTCTGGTCATTCCGCATCATGGTTGGCTTGGGTTTTTGGATGATGACGCTATTTATCTGGGCAACTTGGGCATCTGTTAAAGGTAATTTTGCAGATAAAAAATGGTTGTTAAGAGCAGCTTTATTTTCGTTGCCATGTCCATGGATTGCAGCTGAAATGGGTTGGCTAGTTGCTGAGTATGGTCGTCAACCATGGACCATTTATGGTGTATTGCCAACCAGCTTGTCAGCATCGAGTTTAAGCACAGCTAGCTTATATGGTTCTATCTTTGGTTTTGTCGCATTTTATACAGTGTTATTGATTATTGAAATGTATTTAATGATTCGCTTCTCTCGTCAAGGCCCTGGTAGTTTAGGCACTGGTCGTTATCAAAATGAATCAAGTCATTAATAGGGGACATTAATCATGGAATTTTTGGACTACGCAACTTTAAAATTCATTTGGTGGATACTGATTGGTGTTTTGCTAGTTGGTTTTACTGTAATGGACGGGCATGATATGGGCGTTGGCGCTTTATTGCCATTTGTTGGTAAAACAGATGAAGAGCGTCGAGCAGCAATTAATACGATTGCACCACACTGGGATGGTAACCAAGTTTGGTTTATTACAGCTGGTGGTGCGATTTTTGCAGCATTCCCATTTATTTATGCAACAGCATTTTCTGGCTTATATTGGGCAATGTTAGTTGTATTATTTGCACTGTTTTTACGCCCAGTGGGCTTTGATTACCGCAGTAAATTACCAAACCCTCGCTGGAGAAATAGTTGGGATTGGGCATTGTTTGTTGGTAGCTTTGTGCCACCAGTGATTTTTGGTGTGGCATTTGGTAACTTACTACAAGGCGTTCCATTTCACTTCGATGACACATTGCGTTCATTTTATACTGGTTCATTCTGGGGTTTATTGAATCCATTTGCACTGTTGTGCGGTGTGGTTTCATCAAGCATGGTGATTGCGCATGGTGGTGTTTATTTAACGCATCGTACGGTTGGTGATTTACAAGCTAGAGCTCGTCGTTTTAGTAGTATTGCCCTTTGGGTGGCTATTGTGACATTCTCATTAGCGGGTGTGTGGGTTGTGATGGGGATTGATGGTTATGTCGTGACTAGCACAGTTAATGCCAATGCTTTCCCAGATCCAACCTTAAAAACAGTTGCTCATGAAGCGGGCGCTTGGATGAATAATTTTAATGCTCATCCAGCACTGTGGTTGGTTCCTGTGTTGGCTTATTTTGGCTTTATTGCAACATGGGGATTGTTAAGAAGCGATAAAACATTTGCAGCATTTTGGACATCAGCATTGGCTATTGCTGGCGTTATTGGCACAGCAGGTGTGGCGATGTTCCCATTTATGATGCCATCTTCTTCCAACCCAAATATGAGTCTAACATTATGGGATAGCTCATCAAGTGAGCTAACACTGACCGTTATGTTGGTTGTTGCGGTTATTTTTGTTCCGTTGATTTTACTTTATACACGTTGGGCATACAGTGTAATGCGTGGCAAGGTAACAACTGATTATATTAAAGAAAATAATCATTCACTTTACTAATAAGGAGTCAATAATATGTGGTATTTTGCATGGATGTTAGGGATTGGCTTCGCTGTTTTCCTTGGTATTTTAAATGTATTATGGGGTGAGTTTGAAGAAGAGCGTCGCGAGAATTTAGCGAAAGAAAGGCAGATGCAAGAATAATGCACCAGGAGAAGACAATGGCAGTTGAAACAAAGCAGCAATCGACATGGCATTGGCCGTTATTCATTTGGGCAATGCTTGTTATGGTTGTGGTCAATGCATGGCCTGCAATTTTGATTAACCCTGAAACCAGCAAAACCAATCATTGGATGGTGGTTTGGTTATTATTGTCCATGAGTGCATCATTTGTTCGAGGTGTTGGGTTTATTCCCAAACATATCGTGCCACGCTATTTATTAGGCAGTATTGCAGCGGTTATTTACGGCATCATTGCCATTGTAATGTATTCTCTGCATATCTAAAATAATCAGCCGTTAAAAAGCCGCTTTTATTAGCGGCTTTTTTTATTTAAAAATTTTTCTTAGAATCCAATAGGATGGTAACGGGTCCATCATTGCATAAGCTAACTTGCATATGTGTTTGAAAGCGCCCGGTTTGAACTTGTAAACCATCTGCCCTTAAATAAGCAGCCACTTCTTCATATAGCTGATTGGCTATTTCAGGATGAGCTGCATGAGAAAAAGAAGCACGACGACCTTTTCTAGCATCGCCATAGAGCGTGAATTGTGAAACCAGTAAAATGCTGCCATTTACTGCATGAATATCATCATTCATTTTGCCATCAGCATCTTCAAATAAGCGCAAATATTGAATTTTATCGGCCATATAACGGGCATCTGTGCTGGTGTCTTCATCTCCTACGCCCAGTAGCACCATTAAACCATGCTTAATTTCTCCTGAGGTTTCTATATTGTCAGTAGAAATAATATCAACTTTGGCATTTGTTACTCGCTGAACCACTGCTCGCATAAATATCCTTCTTCGTGAAAATTAACAACAATACCAAACATATTTAGCAGCAAGTGCAATCTGGATTTTTTGACATGGCAAAGGTTTTCCATTGTCCTGTTAAAGCATCGTAGGTGAGGAACTGATTAACCGGAATCTCACCAATTCCTAAAATCAGTTTTAATGTAATGGCTGCTTGTGTAGAGCCAATAATGCCAACCAACGGTGCAAAAACACCAAAAGTAGCACAGGTACTATCATGTGCATTTTCTGCATCAAATAAGCACTGATAGCAAGCTGATTGTAGGTGAGGCTGATAAACTGAAATTTGCCCTTGAAATCGAACGGCTGAACCTGATACCAAGCTAATTTTAGTTGTACAAATTGCTTGATTAATGGCTTGTCTGGTTTTGAAGTTATCTGTGCAATCAACCACGATTTGGATGCGATGAGATTCGATTAATGTAATAAGCTGATCTGTATTTAGATAATCTTGAATGGCATCGGTTGTAATGTCATCGTTTAAATCACGCAAGCGCTGCTGCATGATTTTTGCTTTATTTTTTCCTAAATCACGCTTGGTAAAAAAGATTTGTCTTTGTAAATTACTCAGCTCAATTTCGTCATGATCAGCTAATACAATATGACCCACGCCAGCGGCAGTTAGATAAGGTAATAAATTAGCACCAAGACCTCCGCAGCCAACAACCAAAACACGAGCATTTTTTAACTTACTTTGCCCTTCAAAACCAATTTCATCTAATAGCAAGTGGCGACTATAGCGCAGTAGTTCATCATCATTCATGGGTAATCAAGCTTGGGAGTTAATCATAGGTTCTAATGCTAAGCCGAAAATCACCACATCGGCAAGTTGATTGTGCAATTGGCATACTTTTGGCAAGTAACCCCATTGCTTAAATTGATTTTTTTCAAAGAAGCGACAGCTTGGTTGATTATGAGAAAAAATAATGGCAATAATATTTTGTAATTGACTGGTTTTTGCCCAAGTAAGGGCATGATTCAGCAATTGTTGGCCTAATCCAGCATGTCGTATTTCTGGGTGAATATAAATACTGACTTCTGCGCTAATGTCATAAGCTGCTCTTGAATAGTAGCGGCTGAAGCTGAGCCAGCCTACAACATGATTATTATGATCTTTAGCAACCCAAAGTGGAAATTTTTGGGTGTCATGTTCATGAAACCACGCTGTTCTATCGGCAATGCTGACGGGTTCCAAATCCGCAGTCACTTGCTTACTGGCAATTGTGGAGTTGTAAATAGAGACAATCATGGGCAATTCTTGCTCGGTAGCGAAATGAATGGTAATGGTATTTGACATGGTGAAATTCAGTGATTAGGAATGAGTTGTTAATTTTATATTGTAAAATTTCGTAAATAAATAAAAGCAATTATTCGGTTAATGTTCAGAATAAAGTATTTATTCTAATAAAGAACTTGTTGTTTGATATGTTACTTAGTATAAGTGATATAGCCACAAAGATAGGCATAAAATAACGAAAATGAAGGAGAAATAAAATGAAAAAGCTACTTATTGGTTTAATTGGTTTTGGCATGGTTGGCGTTGCTTGTGCCAATGGTATTGAAGGCAGATGGCAGACCATTGATGACGAAACAGGTAAGGCGAAAGCCATTGTACAAATTACCAAAACAAACAACACGTATACTGGCAAAATTATTAGCCTGGCATCTGGTGTTGAAAACAAATGTCCGGGTTGTAAAAATCCTAATTCGCCACTAATTGGCATGACTGTGGTGCAGAATTTAAAAGACAAAACAGCGGATTCTTTTGATGGCGGTGCTATTTTTGACCCTAAAAGTGGCAAAACATACAAATCCAATGCTAAGTTGACCAATGGCGGTCGAACATTAGAAGTTCGAGGTTACATTGGTGTTTCTGCATTAGGCCGTACGCAAAAATGGCAACGTCAATAAAATAGTTTTTTAGCATTTTGCTTGTTTAATAATATTTACATTGTATTAGCTATCTTGCACATCAACCATGGCGGCGGTATCCTTTAGCACGGTCATGGTTGGTAATGATAAAGGCATATGGTAAAAATCAATAAAAATATCGTTTGGGTTCTGGTTGCATCAGTTGCACTATTGAGTGCTTGTAGCAATAATCAGGCGCCAGTAACACAAGGTCAAAAGCCACAAGTCAGTCAGTCTGGTCCTGTGCCAGCTGGGTATTATCGCGTGCAGCGAGGTGATAACCTTTATCGTATTGGCTTGAAGTTTAATCAAAACACGAGAACGCTAGCTTCTTGGAATAACTTATCTGATCCTTCTCAAATTGAAGTAGGGCAGTTAATAAGAGTTAGTCGTAATACAGCTTCGGCAAGCAATAATACGCGAACCACTAGTAAATCCACTACGGCAAATAATACACCTGCGCGTTCTAATATTAAGATGCAAAAACCAGCATCAGGTCCTATTATTGCTAACTATAATGGCACATCAAACAAGGGCATTGATATTGGTGGGCAACGTGGTTCAAGTGTTAATGCAGCAGCATCAGGAACGGTGATGTATGTAGGCGCTGGTGTTCGTGGTTATGGAAATTTAATTTTAGTGAAGCACGATAATACAACTTTAACAGCATATGCTTTTAATCAAAAAATTTTGGTGAAAGAGAAGCAGGTTGTTAAAGCAGGGCAGCAAATTGCAACAATGGGAGCTGACGATAGTGGCAAAGTAAAATTGCACTTTGAAGTTCGTGTAAATGGCAAAGCTGTTAATCCCGCACCCTATATTTAATAAAAAAGCCGCTTAAAAGCGGCTTTTTTTATGACTGAATCAACATAATTTTTCAATGACCATTTGATGCATGGCGCTAATCCATTCTGGCTCGGTGTTTAAGCATGGAATGTATTGGAATGTTTTACCACCTGCAGCATGAAAATCTTCTTTACCTTGTAAACAAATTTCTTCCATTGTTTCTAAGCAATCACAGCTAAATCCAGGGCAAATAATATCAATGCTATCAATGCCTGCTTTGGGTAATTCAACCAGTAAATCTTGTGTTGATGGGCTTAACCATTTAGCAGGACCAAAACGACTTTGGAAACATAAGATAAAATCATCAGCAGGTAATGCCAATGTTTGGGCTAGCAAACGGGTTGTTTCTTGGCATTGCTTATAATATGGATCGCCATTTTCAACATTTTTTTTAGGGATGCCATGAAAGCTAAGCAGTAATTTTTTGGCTTTGCCATTGGTTTTCCAGTGCCTTTTTATGGTGCTGGCCAATGCCTCAATGTAGGCTGGATGGTTGTGATAGCTAGTAATGGTTTGGATTTCCATCATGTGGCGTTGTTTTAATAGCTCGCGCAAGACTTGGTCCAATGCAGCTCCTGTGCTTGAGCTGGCATATTGAGGATAAAGCGGCAGTATTAATAAGCTTTCTACGCCTTGGGCTTTTAATTGGGCAATTTTGGTTTTAACACTTGGCGAACCATATGTCATGGCAAAATCAACAATGATATTTTCATTGGATTGTGCGCATTGTTTTTGGAGTAATTGTGTTTGTTGCTGGGTAAATACCAATAAAGGTGAACCATCTTTTGACCAAATTTTGGCGTAATTTTGAGCACTTTTTCTGGGGCGAAATGGCAAAATAAAGCCATTTAAAATTATTTTCCACAACCAGCGTGGTGCTTCGACCACACGTTTGTCGGATAAAAACTCAGCTAAATATTGTTTAACATCATGGGTTGATGTTGAATTCGGTGTGCCTAAATTGAGTAACAGGACAGCTTTTTTATGCTGTTCTTGCTGGACCGAGAAGTGTGGTTCTGGGTAGAAAAAAGCCATGGGTTATCCTTATTCAATCGTTTTCTTAGCTAAAATTTGGCGGCTACCACCTAGTTCTGCAGCAGAGACAATGCCTGCTTGTTCCAATGCTTCCATTAAATTAGCAGCTCGGTTATAGCCGATGCGTAAATGACGTTGTAATGCTGAAATCGAGGTTTTACGGCTTGTTAAGATAAATTCTACTGCTTGGTCAAATAGCTCATCACTGTGTTGATGTTTTTCTGGTGAAATAGCAGCCTCGGTACTCATGGTTGCTTCACCTGTTAATAAACCTTCAACATAATTAGGTTCACCTTGTGCTTTGATGAATGAAACCACTTGATGAACTTCATCATCACTAACGAATGCGCCATGTAAACGAGCTGGTTCTGCTGTGCCAGGCGGTAGGAATAACATATCACCTTTGCCTAGTAAATTCTCTGCACCTGCTTGATCTAAAATCGTGCGGCTATCGATTTTGCTTGATACTTGAAATGATATTCTAGTGGGAATATTGGCTTTAATTAAACCAGTAATAACATCAACAGAAGGGCGTTGTGTTGCCAGTACCAAGTGAATGCCTGCTGCACGTGCTTTTTGAGCTAGGCGGGCAATTTGCTGTTCTACTTTTTTGCCTTCTACCATCATTAAGTCGGCAAGCTCATCAATAACCACAACGATATAAGGCAATTTTTCTAATGGTTCTGGATCGTCAGGATTCAAGCTAAATGGATTGGGGATAGGCGTATTGCTACTTTTGGCTTCTTGGATTTTTTGGTTATAACCTGATAATTGACGCACACCAATATGCGCTAATAAGCGATAACGTTTTTCCATTTCTGCCACGCACCAATTAAGAGCATTGCCAGCTTGTTTCATATCAGTGACAACAGGTGCTAGTAAATGAGGAATATCTTGATAAACCGATAATTCCAACATTTTTGGGTCAACCATAATTAAGCGAATATCTTCAGCGCTGGCTTTATAAAGTAGCGATAAAATCATGGTATTGATGGCAACAGATTTACCTGAGCCGGTTGTACCTGCAACCAAAAGGTGTGGCATTTTGGCTAAATCAGCCACGACAGGCACCCCAGCAATGTCTTTTCCTAATGCTACTGTTAATTTAGATGCAGCATCTTCAAATACATTGGCGGCTAAAATTTCTTGTAAAGCAACATTTTGACGATTGTCATTGGGTAGTTCGATGCCCATGCTGCTTTTGCCGGCAATGGTTTCTACCACACGTACACTTTGTAAGCTTAATGCCCGAGCAAGGTCTTTGCTCAGGTTAACAATCTGACTGCCTTTAACGCCTTGTGCAGGCTCAATTTCATATCGAGTAATAACTGGACCAGAAGTTGCACTAATTACATGAACATTCACACCAAACTCAGCTAGTTTTGCTTCAATCAGCCCAGCTGTTTCTTGTAGTTTTTCTGGGTCCACTTTTTCGATAGCACTAGGCGGAGCTTGCAATAAATCTATATCAGGTAAATTGGTAACGCCTGTTTTGGTTGGTGTTTTTTTCTTATTTTTTGTCGTTTTGCTTTCAGGGAGCCTCTCTGTTGGTTGCTCTTCTTGAAATAAAGATGTTTGAATGGCGATGTCTTTTTCTTTATTTTCTTCAGGCAGCTTGCTGCTTTTACGATTACTAATTGCGACAGGCATCTCTTCTACTGGCTGAGATGTAATATGCTGTGTTTTCTTAATCATTTCTTGGTTTTTAGCCAGATTGCTAACCAAGTATTTTGGTGTTCTGAATATTTTTAGAGATAACCAGCGTAAATATAGTGCTGCTTTTTTAAACATATCAATCCATGATATTTGAGCCAATAAAGATAATCCTAATATCATAATGCACAGCGATAATAACCCACTAGAAGAACCTAGCAAAGGTTCTGAGATAGAGGTAATACTTTGTCCCCACAATCCGCCTGCGCCAATAGGAAGCTTATCTTTTAGGTTTTCTAGCCCTAGCATATATTCTAAAATTGGACTGCTCAATAACAACATTAACAAGCCAAAACCTGCTAAAGGGAAATTGTAATGTCGATTGTTAATGGCCATTTTTTGGCGAACACTGCGGAATGTTTTCACTAAGGCGCAAATGGCAGCTAAGATGACCCACCAACTAGATAAACCAAAAAAATAATAACTAATGTCGGCCGTGTAAGCACCAATTAAACCTGTTAAATTATGCAATGAATCATGACCTGCAATGCTACGAGACCAAGCTGGGTCGGTCATATCAAAGCTTGCGAGGGCAAGGGCATACATGGTGGTAATGATTAATGCAATCAGCCAAATACCGTCAACTAGCAAACCCATTAGGTTTGTGCTGCTTTGAACACTATTTTCTAAATTGTTTTTAATCACACCATGTTTGCCAATTTTTCGAGCGCTAGCTCGTTTTGGTTGCGTTTGTGATGGTTTTTTAGGTAAAGTTTTTTTGGGGTTCTTCTGTACTGCCATATTGTCATTTCAAAAATATTTATGCGTAGTAACCTGCGCCTAAGATTCGGTATCCTTTGGCACCTGTTGCACTAGGAATATTACTTGGAATTTTTAAGCACCAACAAGCTGCTAACCAAGCGAAAGCAGCAGCTTCCATCCATTGAGGATCAAATTGTAAATCATCTGTTGTTTTTAAGTGGAAGTTTGGTAACAATTCACTGATACGTTGTAATAGTAATGGGTTATACGCACCACCGCCACAAGAATAAATAGCTTGATGGCTTGGAGCATGGTTTTTTACCGCATCAGTAATGGTTATTGCACTGAATTCCAATAAAGTTCTTAAAACATCATGTGGGTTTTCACTGCCATTCAAATAATGAGTTAGCCATGCGAGTGAAAATAAATCTCGCCCAGTACTTTTGGGAATTGGCTGTGAAAAATAAGGATGTGATAATAATTCTTGTAATAAATTATCTAATACCTGACCTTGTTTCGCCAGAAGAGCATCACGGTCATAATCTTGTTGCCAATGCTTTTTAACCCAAGCATCCATCAACATATTGCCAGTTCCTGTATCAAATCCCAATGACTCATGTTCATGCAGAATGCTGACATTCGCTATGCCACCAATATTAAGTAAAATTCTTTTTTCTTGAGGGTTGAAAAAAAGTGCTTGGTGAAAAGCAGGAACCAATGGAGCACCTTGCCCGCCCGCAGCCAAATCACGACTACGAAAATCACCAATAACATCAACTTTAGTTAGCTCTGCAAGCAGTGAATAATCCGCAATTTGAATACTATAGTGCATGGATGGTTGGTGCCGAATAGTTTGTCCATGGCAGCCAATAGCGCGAATGTCTTGAGGGTGAAGTTGAGTTTCTTCTAGTAAAGTTAAAACAGTTTGCGCATATAATTGGCTTAAATCTTGTGCCAACAAATGGCTTAAATGCAATTCGTCTGTTTGTTTATCCTGCAAAGAAAGAATGCGTTTTTTAATTAAATCAGAATAGGGGGTATAAGCATGATGGCTTGCTCGAATAAATTGTTTGCCTTGCATCTCAATCAGAACAGCATCCACGCCATCTAAACTGGTTCCCGACATTAAGCCGATGTATTTATCAGTTTGATTCTCCACTTTCTATGTCCCCTAGAATATAAAAACGCGCCCATGAAAGGCGCGTTTTATTGTACTTGGCTAACTTCTTATTACACAAGTTTTTAGTATTAAGTTACACAATATTACTGAGCAGAAGCAACTTCACTTGCACCTTCTTCACTAGCTGTCGCTTGTATAGCCGGAGCAGATAAATTGCCACCAGATTCATTTGCCATGTGCGCAATTGCACGAGCAAGTTCATCATCAGTTAAGCTTGGGTTACCACCACGAGCAGGCATGGCATTGAAGCCATTAACTGCATGGTCAAGCAATGTTGGCATACCTTTTGCAATACGAGGTGCCCATTCTGCATTGTGTGTAATTTTTGGTGAGTTTGCTGTTGCTGAGTCTGCGCCATGACATTGGATACAAACTTTGTTAAAAACCATCTCACCAGTTCGTTGACCTTCAGGAACACCATCGCCCATGGTTAGCGAGCCTTGGGTTTTAATGCGCGTACTAATTGCTTGTTCGGTCATGTCATCAACTGAGTTATAGTAGCCAGAACCAGTTGTTGCTAGACGCACAAGTAAATACAAAAAGGCAACAAGTATAACAACTGCGCCTAAAATTGTAGTGGTAGCGGATCCTGTAATATAGTTTTTCTGATTGTTCATTTATGTAAGCCTTGCCGTTATATGGGTACTTAACAGGTAAATTATCGAATGGATTATACTGAAAACATTCAAGCTTTCCAATCTTAAACTTGAGCTTAAATCAAATAAAGTTTAAATACTTAGATTGACTTTTAAAACCGAAACAAGCTTTTATTGGATTTATCTATGGTAAATTTTTGAAAAAATCGTTTAAATGTTACCATTAAAACAGAATAAAAGTTGATAAAATTTTGCCAAACTGTCATTTTTAAGCTAATCTTTCGCTCTTACCGCACCCATAGCTCAGTTGGAAGAGCGTCAGTTTCCGAAGCTGGAGGCCACAGGTTCGATCCCTGTTGGGTGCGCCAATTGAATCTTGATAATCGATTCTTTTGATGTCTCTTGCTGAACTTGGCAAAATTTACCTTTCCTTTATACTGTGTCTTTATCTATTTTGATATTTGTTTTAGGTCGAATATATGGACTGGCATGGTGGTCGTTTTTTAGCAGCGCAACAATACAAATCCCCCAACTTTGAAGCAAGACCAGAAAATACTGAAATTGATTTGGTGGTTATCCACAATATATCCTTACCGCCTTTTGAATATGGACAAGGAGCGATTGCGGATTTGTTTTTAAATCAAATCAAGCCAGAGCAACATCCTTTTTTTAGTATTTTGACGAATTTTCGGGTTTCCAGTCATTTTGTAATTGAGAGAACGGGGCAGATTAGCCAGTTTGTATCTTGTGATGATATGGCTTATCACGCGGGCGTTTCATCCTTTCAAGGTCGTGAAAAGTGCAATCAGTTTTCAATTGGTATCGAATTAGAAGGGTGTGATTTTGAACCCTTCACGGAAGAGCAATATCAAAATTTGATTATGCTGTTGCAGCAACTAAAGCAACATTATCCCATCAAAGCCATTACTGGCCATGAGCATATTGCGCCGAATCGAAAAACCGATCCAGGACATTTTTTTGATTGGTTGCGATTAAAAAAAGTTGGATTTGTAGATGAAATTAATTAGGTTTATTTAGTTGCCATAAGAATTGAAGTGGATTTGCTGCTAATTTCGGCTATAATTTGCATGAGATAATTAAATTAAATGATGCGGTACATCGTAAATTTGTGTGCCGTGGTTGAAAAAATGAAAAATAAGTAAAGAGCACTGTCTATATGAGTGAAACAACATTAATTGTGTTAATTGTGGCCGCTGCCATTATTTTACTGGTATTGCTCTACAATGTTTATCAGGAAAGTCGTTATCGGAAGCAGATTCGTCAGCAATTTGGTCATTCTGACCAAGATGCCCTATTGGATGGGCAAAAAAAGCAAGTGCGTGATGGTGACGGAGAATTTGTTAATGGCAGTCAATTAAAGCCTGCATTGCAAAAGAAAAACATTCATTTATCAACAAACATGAATGATGTAAAACCGGTTGAAAAGTCAATTCATGAGCCTGAAGAAGTGAAACCGATTGTTGATATCACTGAAAAACCGGCAACGGCTAAATTAGAAACCGTTGTTGTGGAAGAAACGATTTCTATTTCCGAGATGGGTGTTGAGCACGAATTGAAGGAAGTGGTTGCAGACAATGTGGTGGTCGAAAAAACAGCATTGGCGTCCAAAAGTCGCAATAAAAAATTATTAACGATTAAAGAACTGGCTCAAGTTGAATTGCCATGGTTTGATAAACGCTTTGATTATATGGCTTATGTGGCTTTAGATGAGCCGCAAGAGTTACATGCCTTACCTCGATTGAGCAACCGTCATTATTTTCGTGTAGCAGCATGCACCATGGATGACCACTTTCAATTGGCAGAGCCAATTCCAAGCGTGTTTTACCAAGGTTTTGTTATGGGATTGCAGGGTATTAGCCGTTCAGGATTGGTTAGCAAAGATGATATTTTATCATTTGCGGACCATGTGCAAGCTTTTGCGATGAAAGTAAATGGACAAGTGCTATTAACTGATGTCGATGAGTTTTTGTCAGTAGCGAAGCCGTTGGATGATTTATGCGCACGAGTGGATCAGATGATTGCAATGCATTTGGTTTCACGTGAAATCATTATGGGTGCTGCCATGCGAACTGCACTAGAGGATTTGGGTTTTAATCTGATGGATGATGGTAGTTTTGCATTTACGGATGTACAAGAACAAACATTGTTTACTGTGGTTTCATTGGATAATAAACCATTTACCAATGCAGCTTTGGATAACCAGTCTTATCGTGGCTTTAGTATGTTATTTGATGTGCCAAACGTGCCACATGGCGTGAAATCTTTTGACCAATTTATGGATTTAGTTGTGAAGCTTTCTAGTCAGCTTTCTTTAGAGTTGGTTGATGATAATTTGGAAGAATTATCGATGCAGTCTTTAAAAAATATTCGTCATTATGTGGTGAGTCGCCAGGAAGAAATGGGCAAGATTGGGCTAGAGCCAGGCAGTGAATTAACCAGACGATTATTTTACTAAACCTTATTGTTTTCAGTTAAGACAAGCCGCTTGGCTTGTCTTTTTGTTTATAAAGATAAAAATAAATTAAATAATAAAAGAGATATTATGAAGAATACGATATTCGCCATTGATGATTTAAACGTTGATAGCAATACGGCATTAATGACGCCAGCTGAGCTAAAAAGCCAGTTGCCACTTACTGAGACAGCGAGCCAAACAGTGTCTTCTGCTCGTCAAGTGGTACGGGATATTTTGAATGGCAAAGACCATCGCTTGTTTGTGGTAGTGGGTCCATGCTCAATCCATGATGTTGATGCTGCTTATGAGTATGCTAAGCGGTTGAAGGAGTTAGCAAGTAAGGTTTCAGATAATCTTTTCTTAATCATGCGTGTTTATTTTGAGAAGCCTCGTACCACAATTGGTTGGAAAGGCTTAATTAATGATCCTTATTTGGATGATTCTTTTAAACTTGAGGATGGCTTGAAGATTGGTCGCCAATTGTTATTGAATTTGGCTGAGCAAGGCATTCCAACGGCAACTGAAGCTTTGGATCCGATTACTCCGCAATATTTGCAAGATTTAATTAGCTGGTCTGCTATTGGTGCTCGTACAACTGAATCGCAAACTCACCGTGAAATGGCTTCCGGATTATCGTCAGCAGTCGGCTTTAAAAATGGCACTGATGGTGGTTTGGAAGTGGCAATCAATGCTTTGCAGTCAGTTGCTAACCCACATCGCTTTTTGGGGATTAATCAGAAAGGTGAAGTTTCTTTAGTAAAAACCAAAGGGAATGCCTATGGGCATGTTGTTTTACGTGGTGGTAATGGTAAGCCAAATTATGATTCAGTGAATGTTGCATTGTGTGAGCAAGCATTGAATAAGGCGAACATCCAGCCCAATATTATGATTGATTGCAGTCATGCCAATTCAAATAAAGATCCTGCTTTGCAGCCGTTGGTTTTAGAGAACATTGCTAATCAGATTGCTGATGGTAATCAATCGATTGTGGGTTTAATGATTGAAAGTAATCTCAATTGGGGTGCGCAATCTATTCCAAATGATTTAAGTGAATTAAAATATGGTGTTTCTGTGACGGATGCTTGTATTGATTGGGATACCACAGAGCAAGCTATATTAAAGTTAAATCAGAAGCTGAGCACTATTTTGCCCAATAGACAGCGAAATGGTTAGTTAATAAAACGCTGGCATTAATGACCAGCGTTTTTCATTGGTATCGTCTATTTGCAGTTGGGTATCTAGGGTAAAATACGCGATACAGTAATTAAGGTAATGTGGATATGGCAACTCAAATAACGCAGGCACAAATGCAAGCTTGGGCAGATTTATTGAATCAATATAACTATGAATATTATGTTCTTGATGAGCCAACGGTGCCTGATGCTGAATATGATCGTATTTTTCGAGCGTTACAAGCTGCAGAAATTACTTATCCACAATGGGCTAGCCAAGATAGCCCCACGCAGCGAGTTGGCGGTACACCTTTAAGTGCATTTAAACAAATAACGCACGCCGTACCCATGCTTTCTTTAAGTAATGCATTTTCACCGCAAAGTGAAGAAACAGGGCTTTTGGATCATCAAGAAATGCTGGCTTTTGATGAGCGTGTTCGCCAAGCGTTAAGGGAGCCCTACGAATATGTGACGGAGCCTAAATTTGATGGTTTGGCGGTCAGTATCGTTTACCGAAATGGTATTTTAGAGCAAGCGGCAACTCGTGGTGATGGTTCTGTTGGGGAAGATGTGACACAGAATATTAAAACCATTACCACTATTCCATTGCGATTAATTGGTGACAATATACCAAGTGTTTTAGAAGTTCGCGGTGAGGTTTTGATGTTCAAAGCTGACTTTGAGGCATTGAATCATAAGCAGCAAGCCAATCATCAAAAAGAATTTGCTAATCCTAGAAATGCAGCAGCAGGAACATTGCGTCAGCTAGATTCAAAAGTGACAGCAGCCCGGAAACTTCGTTTCTTTGCTTATGGTATTGCTCAATTATCAGATGAAGTTCAATTGAATACCCATTCAGAAGAGCTTCAATTCTTAGCAAGTTTGCGAATTCCTGTGCCTAGAGAAGAAGATCGACAAGTTTGTCATAGTATGGCTGAAGTTTTGGCATTTTTTGAGAAAATTAAGCTGGAGCGGCCAAATTTGCCATTTGAAATTGATGGCATGGTTGTTAAAGTAAATAGTTTGGCTCAGCAAGAACAGCTTGGTTTTATTGCCAGAGCACCTAGGTTTGCTATTGCACATAAATTTCCAGCTGAAGAAGCAGTGACCGTTGTCAATGCCATTGATGTACAAGTAGGGCGAACGGGTGCTATCACGCCTGTTGCGCGATTGGCTCCAGTGGTGGTTGGTGGGGTAACTGTAACCAATGCAACTTTGCACAATGAAGGCGAAGCTCAGCGCAAAGATGTTCGTGTTGGTGATAGTGTTGTTGTAAGACGGGCTGGTGATGTTATTCCTGAAGTTGTGCGTGTTATTTTTGAGCAAAGACCAATGCATGCAGCGGTGTTGGGCGATGATTTATTTAGTACAACTGAGCCTGAGCCTGTTTATGCGCAGTATAAATTACCAACTGAATGCCCTGTTTGTGGCAGTAGTATTGAAAAAGAAGAAGATGAAGCCATTGCACGCTGTACAGGTGGGATGGCTTGCCAAGCCCAAAGAGCGCAAGGTTTAATTCATTTTGCATCTAGAAAGGCAATGGACATTGAAGGCTTAGGAATCCGACAGTTAGAGCAGCTGGTTGAATTGAACTTAATTCATGATTTTGCCGATATTTATCGTTTGGATATTCCAACATTGCAGCAGCTTAAAGAAAAAGAAGAGATTGAGCAGGATAAAGTTCAAAAGAATGTGCCTATTAAATGGGCTGAAAACATTTTAGTTGGAATCAATAATAGTAAGCAGCCCAGCTTAGATCGCCTCATTTTTGGTTTGGGTATTCGCCATGTGGGCGAGAAAACAGCGAAAACATTACTGCAATATTTGGGTAGTTTGCAAATTATTCGCCATATTCCTGCGCCATTACTGGCTTGTTTGCCAGATATTGGAGAAGTAGTTGCCCATTCAATCTCACAATATTTTTCACAACCATTTCAACAAAGCCAAGTTGATGATTTGTTGAGTGAAGGCATTCAGCCAAAAGAAGGATATGTTCATCAAGATGTTTTAACACTTATGGCTACTGAAGAATGGCTTTGTCATTTGCCAGAATTGAAAATGAATCGAAAAAAAGCCACAGATTTGTGGGTGCTTTCTGGTAAGTCATTGTCTGGTTTGTTAGATGATTTGGCTTTGCCTGCATGGTGGCAAGATTGGCGAAGTGTTGAAAAAAATCGACAATTATTACAACAAATTCAGCAATCGTTGGCTGAAATTACCGCAGCATATCAAGAAATACCAAGTCAACCCCAAGAGCTGAATGAAGAAATTGCCAATAGAACTTTTGTTTTAACTGGGACTTTACCAACATTGGGGCGTGATGATGCTAAATCTCAAATTGAGCAAGCGGGCGGTAAAGTAACAGGCAGCGTTTCGAAAAAGACAGATTACGTTGTTGCCGGTGAAGCAGCGGGTTTGAAGCTGGTAAAAGCACAAGAACTAGGTATTGTTATTTTAAATGAAGATCAATTATTAAAAATGCTAAAAGGATAAAAAATGATTCAGCCAATTAAAAAAGCCATTTTTCCTGTGGCGGGAATGGGAACAAGATTTTTACCAGCGACCAAAGCTAGCCCAAAAGAAATGCTTCCTATTGTAGATAAACCGTTGATTCAGTATGCAGTTGAAGAGGCCATTGCTGCTGGTTGTACTGAAATGGTGTTTATTACTGGCAGAAATAAACGCAGTATTGAGGATCATTTTGATAAGGCATATGAGCTGGAAACTGAATTGGCTTTTCGTAATAAAGATGCTTTATTAGCCCATGTTAAAGATATTGTACCTAAAAATGTGAGTTGTATTTTTATTCGCCAAGCGGAAGCGTTGGGTTTGGGACATGCTGTTAGTTGTGCTAAACCGATTGTTGGTGATGAATCATTTGCTGTTGTTTTAGCTGATGACCTTATTGATGCGCCACAAGGTGCATTGTCACAAATGATTGATGTATATGGTTTGGATGGGCACAGTGTGCTGGGGGTAGAAACGGTTGACCCTAGTGAAACAGGCTCATATGGTATTGTGGAAGTAACGGAGGATGGTGGCAAGCAGCGCATTCATAGTATTGTTGAAAAGCCTCATCCAGATGTTGCACCTTCAAATCTTGCTGTTGTTGGGCGTTATATTTTAACCCCACGAATTTTTGAGATGATGCAAAACATGCCCCGTGGTGCTGGCGGTGAGATTCAGTTAACAGATGGCATTGCACGATTGTTAAAGTATGAGCCGGTTTGGGCGCATGCTTTTGAGGGGGTTCGTTATGACTGCGGTAGTAAGCTAGGTTATTTGGAAGCAACAGTGGCTTATGGTTTGAAGCATCCCGAAGTAGGGGCTGACTTCGCTAAGATTATGCAGAATTATGCGAATAAGTAAGTATTAAAAAAAGCTGCCTAAGGCAGCTTTTTTTAATACTTAGGAATGGTTGGGTCAATTTGTTTTGACCATTCATCAATTCCACCAGTGACATTATACAATTGCTCAAAGCCAGCTCTGGCTAAAAACATTGCGACATTCATGCTTCTAACGCCATGATGACAATAAATAACAATGGGTTTGTCGTCTGGTAATTCATTATGGCGAAGTGGGATGAAATTCATCGGAATGTGAATGTAGCCATCTATAGAAGCATAGTTAACTTCATCATCTTCACGAACATCCAGTAAAACAAATGCACGATTGTCTGCTCGCCATTGAGCAAGCTCAGTAACGGTTAAGTTTTGGATAGCTGACATGATTATTAGAATTCAAAAGCAGCGTTGGCTTGCTTGCTAACTAATAATGGGGCATCTGTTTCAAATAAAGTTGTTTCGTTGAAAGAATTGCCAGAGCGAACAATCAATACAGCTTTCATTGGGAAGGTGTTATTGATAATGGCAATGAGTTTGCCGCCATCTGTTAATTGTTCTTTTAAACTGTTACTAATTGCAGGAATGGCACCGCCAATAATAATTGCATCATATGGGGCTTGTTCAGAAACACCATGTAAACCATCGCAAATAGCGTAACTGATATTGCTTAGCTCGCAGCTGTTTAGAGCATCACGTGCAGTATTTTGCTGTGTTTGGTCAATATCAACTGTTAAAACTTGTTGAGATAACAGGCTTAGAATAGCTGTTCCGTAACCTGATCCAGTGCCAACTTCTAATACTTTGGTTTGTTTAGTTAATTCTAATGCTTGAATCATTTTTGCTAGAACTCTAGGCTCTAGCATTTTGCCACCATTGGCTAATGGTAATTTTTCGTCGGCATAAGCGATATTTTGATGCTGTGTTTGCACAAAACGTTCACGTGGAATCTCAGATAAGGCGTCCAATAAGTCAAAGTCTAAAACATCCCAAGGGCGGATTTGTTGTTCAACCATATTAAAACGTGCTTTTGCGAAATCCATGTTAACTCCATTCGATTAGCGCTCAATGTTTAATTTTGAGCGCCATTTAAAAATAATTAATAGATCAAATTATCCCATAATTTATGGATAAATGCTCATGTTGCTTAGCCAAAAATAAAATGGAACACAGCAAATAACCCACCAGATAGTATCATGGCGATTGGGAAGGTAAATAACCATGCCAATAAAATATTACGAATAGTTACCCATTGTAGGCCAGATTTGTTAGCAACAGCAGTACCTGCAACCGCACTAGATAGAATTTGCGTTGTTGATACAGGTAGGCCAAATAAGTTGGCGCTGGCAATGCCAAGAGCTGTTGTCATTTGAGCACTTACACCTTGTGCGTAGGTCATGTGCGATTTACCAATGCCTTCGCCAACTGTTTTAACCACACGCTTCCAGCCAACCATAGTGCCTAAGCCTAATGCTGAAGCAATGGCAATAATCACCCAAACTGGGGCATATTCAATAGGTAAACTAAAATCTTGCTGTAAGCTATTTAAATATTGTTTTTGTTCATGAGTTGTGACTGGGAAAGTCGCTACTTTTTTTGCTGTATTTTCTAAGCACAATAAATGTGAGCGAACTAACCAGCGCTCATGCTCACTAAGTTGTGAGATGGTTTTGCTATGTGGCAATAGTTTTTGAATTTCTTGAGCATGCAGTTTGGTATCACTTGCTTGGCAATGAACAGAATTTGAATTAGGGTCCGCTACTGTTGGTGCAGGCAAATAAGGGGCAAAGCTCTGTTGATTTTCTTGCATAAAGCGATCTAGTTGAACTGATGCTGTAACAGAGCGTTCAAGCTGGTATTGATTGCTATTAACATTGATTAAAAAATGACCAGGAATAATGCAGATTAAAATCAGCATTACTAAGCCAACACCTTTTTGCCCATCATTTGAACCGTGAGCAAAGCTGACGCCCATGGCTGATAAAATTAGCATGAAGCGAGTCCAAAATGGAGGGTGTTTTTTTCCACGTACACCAGAGCGAAGATAGGGTGTTTGATGGATGTTCGCGGTAGGAAATAGCTGGCGCAATAGTGATAGCGTGATGAATGCTAAAATAAAGCCTGCTAATGGTGAAAATAGCAAAGAGGCACCAACATCCATGGCTTTGCTCCAGTTTACGCCATCTTTCCATGATTGATCACTGAAAAGAGCATTGACAACCCCTACGCCAATAATCGAACCGATCAATGTATGAGAGCTTGATGCAGGTAAGCCAAAGTACCAAGTACCAAGGTTCCAGATAATTGCACCAAGCAGCAGAGCAAAAATCATGGAGATGAGTAGCTTGCTATCACCAGAAGCCAGTAAGTCAACAGGCAATAAATTTACAATGGCATAAGCCACTGCCAAACCTCCAGTAACAACACCTAGAAAGTTAAAAATGCCAGATGCTATAACGGCATGAGTTGGTTTCATAGATTGCGTGTAAATGACTGTTGCAATCGCATTGGCAGTATCATGAAAACCATTAATGAATTCAAAGAATAAAACCAAAAATAATGATAAAAACAATAGTACACCAAGGCTTGGTGTCAGGTTTGATAATATGTCCAGCATGGTCGCTTAACTAAATAATGGAAGAAAAATCCTAAACCGTGATTGTTAAACCTATTGGAGATTCCGTCAAGGTTAATTCACGATATCTTTCTTTGTTTGATAAAAATGAAAAGTTCAGGGAGCCTCTTTTTAGGCTTCCCTGAACCAATTCACGTAGTTTTTTGGTAATGTAAAATTAGCCAAATTTCCCTGTAATGTAGTCTTCTGTGGTTTTTTGTTTTGGAGCAGTAAAAATATCTTTTGTGTCTCCAATTTCGACTAATTCACCTAAATACATATAAGCAGTAATATCTGATACGCGCGCTGCTTGTTGCATATTATGCGTTACCATCACAATGGTGTAATCTTCTTTGAGCTCTGTTACTAGCTCCTCAATATGTGCTGTTGAAATGGGATCAAGTGCGCTAGTTGGTTCATCAAGCAAGACAACTTCTGGTTTAGCTGCAATAGCACGAGCAATGCATAATCGTTGTTGTTGCCCTCCAGAGAGAGATTGCCCTGATTGTTTTAGCTTATCTTTGACTTCATTCCAAAGCGCTGCTTTTTTAAGAGCCCACTCAACACGATCATCTAATTCACTTCTACTTAGTTTTTCGTATAACTTTACGCCAAATGTGACATTGTCGTAAATTGACATTGGAAATGGTGTTGGTTTTTGAAAGACCATACCGACTTTATTGCGCAGTAAATTAAGATCAATACTTTTCTCTAATATGTTATTGCCATCTAATAAAATCTGACCTTCTGCTCGCATTCCGTTGTATAAATCATACATACGATTAAATGTGCGTAGCAAAGTTGATTTGCCACATCCTGATGGACCAATAAATGCGGTTACTTTTTTAGTTTGAATATTTAAGTTAATGTTTTTTAGTGCATGAAATTGACCATAATAAAAATTAAAGTCTTTAACAGAAATTTTGTTATCCATATGTTTTTGTCTGCCTATGATGCAATAATTTTAATGATTCTGCGCGGAGCTTTTGCTTAAAAAACGCGCCACAATATTCGTAATGAGTACAGTTAAAGTAATTAATAATGCTGCGCCCCAAGCTAGGCGGTGCCAATCGTTATACGGGCTCATGGCAAATTGCAAAATCATATTGGGTAAGTTTGCCATGGGCTCATTAAGATTGGTGCTATAAAACTGATTATTCAAAGCAGTAAATAATAATGGCGCTGTTTCACCTGATATTCGGGCAAATGCCAATAAAATGCCCGTTAATACACCAGTCTTTGCTGCTCGTAACGTTACCATGCTAACCAGCTTCCATTTTGGGGTGCCTAATGCATAAGCAGCTTCTCGTAATGTATTAGGAACAAGCTTTAACATATTTTCTGTTGTGCGAATAACGACAGGAATCACCAGTAATGACAATGCCAAAGAACCCGCCCAGCCAGAAAAATGCCCTTGAGTGACAACAAAAATCTCATAAATAAACAAGCCAATGACGATAGAAGGAGCTGATAATAAAATGTCATTAATGAAGCGAGTTGTTTTTGCCAACCAACTATTTTGACTAAATTCAGCTAAGTAAATTCCAGCCATAATCCCAATAGGCGTGCCGATTAGCAAGCCGAAAAGTGTAATATACACGCTGCCAATAATGGCATTTCGAATGCCTCCTTCAGAACCTGGTGGAGGTGTATCCATTGTATAAGTGCTGATTGAAACCAAAGCATCGAAGCCTTGGCTAAATAAAGTCCATAAAATCCAACTGAGCCAAAATAAGCCAAAGGCCATGGTTAATACAGATGCAACAACATTAAATTGATTGATTAATCGTCTACGACGATAAATTTGCTGGTTCATTGTTATTTCCTTTCTGAATCAACCTTCATTCTTTTGCATACGAAGTAGCATGATTTTTGAGATACATAACACAATAAAGGTGATTAAAAATAATAATAAACCTAGGTAAAGCAGCGAAGATAAATGCTGTGGATCCACAGCTTCTGCAAACTCATTGGCCAGTGCTGAAGTAATCGATACGCCAGAGCTAAATAAACCAGTGCTGATATTAAAAGTATTACCAATAACAAAGGTGATTGCCATTGTTTCGCCCAAGGCACGCCCTAATCCAAGAATAATTCCGCCAATAACACCTACTTTTGTATAAGGAAGCACCACATAGCGAATGACTTCCCAAGTAGTAGAACCTAGGCCATAAGCAGATTCTTTTAGTAATGTTGGCGTGACAGCAAAAACATCGCGCATTACAGAAGCGATAAAAGGAATAATCATAATGGCTAAAATGAGTGAGGCAGTAAATAAGCCAATGCCCATTGGTGCGCCTTGAAATAGTGCGCCAATAACGGGAATAGGGCCAACATTGTCAATTAACCATGGTTGAATGTGATCTGCAAAAAATGGCGCAAACACAAACAATCCCCACATGCCATAAATAATAGATGGAATGCCAGCCAGCAGCTCAATTGCTATTCCCAAGGGGCGACGTAACCATAAGGGACTTAATTCTGTTAAAAAAATGGCAATACCAAAGCTCACAGGTACAGCAATCAATAAAGCTATAAAAGATGTGACCAATGTGCCATAAATAGGAGCCAGTGCGCCATATTGACCAGCAACAGGGTCCCATTCGGAGCTGGTAAAAAATCCCCAACCAAAGGTTTTCATACTTGGAATAGAACCAATGATTAAGGAGATAATAATACCAATAAGGCTAGCCAATACCACGAAGGCGAATAGTTTGGTGGTATTAACAAATAGCCAATCTATTTTTTGTTGGTTCGCAAGCTTTTTTTGTAAAGAATTCATGCTTTGCACAATCCTTAAATTCTAAAATATTAAAGCGATAATTCAAGAGTACTGAATTATCACTTTAATTATTTATATTAATAAATCGCTTTTCCATCTGCATCTACAACTTGTTTCCAGCTTTCGCGGATGATGTTTTTTGCAGATTCTGGTAATGGAACGTAATCAAGTTTCGTTGCCGCGTCATCACCCGTTTTGTATGCCCAATCAAAGAAAGATAAAGCGGCTTTGGCTTGGTTTGGATTGGCAGGTTGTTTATGTAGCAAAATAAATGTCGCTGCAGCGATTGGCCATGCATTTTCATCATCTTGGTTCGTTAGGATTAACTTAAAGCCAGGAGCGGTTGCCCAATCAGCATTTGCAGCAGCTGCAAATGTTTCTTGTGAAGGTTGAACGACTTTGCCCGCTTTGTTGACTAGGCTTGTATGCGACATATTGTTTTGCTTGGCATAAGCGTATTCAACGTAGCCAATTGAGTTTTTGACACGATTGACATAAGTTGCAACGCCTTCATTTCCTTTGCCTGCTGTGCCTGAGTCAGCTGTTGGCCATTTAACTGAGTTAGCGGCGCCAACTGTTTTTTCCCAGTCAGGAGATACTTTGCTTAAGTAATTGGTAAAGTTAAAGCTAGTACCTGAGCCGTCTGAACGGAACACTGTCGTAATAGGAGCATCTGGTAATTGAAGATTTGGATTCAAAGCCTTGATGGCAGCATCATTCCAATTTTTAATTTTACCTAAATAAATGTTGGCTAATATTTCACCTGTTAAATTCAATTCTCCCGGTTTAATACCATCAATGTTGACGATTGGCACAACGCCACCAATAACCATTGGGAATTGAATTAAGCCTTCTTTGTCTAGTTCTTCTTTATCTAGTGGTGCATCTGTTGCGCCAAAATCAACTGTTTTAGCAATAATTTGTTTTACGCCGCCACTTGAGCCAATGGATTGGTAATTAATTTGACCTTGTGTTTTGGCTTGAAATTCTTGTGCCCATTGAGCGTAAATTGGCTGAGGGAAAGATGCACCAGCACCAGTGACTTTAATAATCTCAGAGCTTGGAGCGCTAGCAGAATCATTTGCAGCAGAACCGCTTGTTTGATTCGACTCACCAGAGCAAGCTGCCAATAAAGCTAATCCACTAGCAATAACAAGTGAAGAAAGACGTAATCGCATAAGTAAACTCCAAAAGGATAGGTTATTTTTTTGATATAGTGCAATGATGATATGAATTGTAGTGACGAATTATTTCAGCTTTGTGACAAGCTGTAATAATTCATAAGTGAGTGAGCAATTAGTGGTGGCTGAGTTGTTAAGGGCTAAGTTTTGGATGATTGCCATCTGAGTCAGAGGTCAAGGGTTTAAAGGTAGTGATGAGTGCAGCTAATTGAAATTTTGATTAAATAGCACTGACTTTTTATGTATTTATTGTAGAATGGCAGCCATTTTAGAGATTGATGATATTAAGAGGGTATGATTATGTGGCAAAAGAAATGGGTAATGGGTAATTGGAAGATGAATGGCAGCATTGCTAATAATTCAGCTTTGCTCAATGATTTGTTGGCAGAAAATATTCCTGAAAATGTGTATGTTGGTTTGGCTGTGCCATCTGTTTATATTCAACCAACAGCTGCAATATTAGAAAATAGTGCTATTCAGTGTGGTGCGGAAGATGTGAGTATGTTTGCACAGGATGGCGCATATACTGGAGAAGTTAGTGCCAGAATGTTAAGCGATGTTGGTGCGCAGTTTGTATTGGTTGGGCATTCGGAGCGAAGACAGTATTTTAAAGAAAGCAATGAGTGCTTATTAAATAAAATGAATCATGCACATCAAGCCAATTTAATTCCTATTTTGTGTATTGGTGAAAGCTTAACTGAGCGCCAAAGTGGACAAGAGCAAAGCATTATTGCAGCTCAATTGCAGTTGTTGAAAGAATATCAAGGTAGCAAACAAATAGCAGTGGCATATGAGCCAGTATGGGCGATTGGCACTGGCGAAGTGGCTAGTACAGAGCAAATTCGCCACATGCATGCTTTTATTAAAGAGCAAATATTGTCACTAATTGGTGAAGATGTTACAATTCGCATCCTTTATGGCGGTAGCGTAAACGCAAATAATGCCGCTCAGATATTAAAAATAGAACATGTACATGGCGCATTGGTAGGCGGGGCATCTCTACAATGTGCGGGATTTTCCCAAATTATTCAGGATGCTCAGTAAAGTAAAAAGACCATGGAAGCATTTAAAACAGCGCTTTGGATTATTAATGTATTTTCTGCTTTGGCAGTCATTGTTTTGGTGTTGATGCAGCAAGGCAAGGGTGCGGATGCAGGTGCAGCTTTTGGATCAGGTAGTGCACAAGGTGTATTTGGCTCTGCTGGTTCAGCAAGCTTCTTGAGTAGAGGCACTGCAGTAGCGGCGACCATTTTCTTCGCTACTTGTTTAGGTTTAGGTTATGTGTCGACCAATAAATCATCTCAGTTTGATTTTGAGGCGCAGCCAGTGCAAACACAGCAATCAGCTCCAGCAACGGAACAGCCTAGTACTAATGGTGCTGTTTTGCCAGAGTAATAAATTATTTGAGCCGACATGGTGGAATTGGTAGACACGCCATCTTGAGGGGGTGGTGGCCTTAGGCTGTATGAGTTCAAATCTCATTGTCGGCACCAGAAGTAAAAAGCAGTCCTTTAATGGGACTGCTTTTTTTATTTTTAATCATGCTGTTTTATCCATAAGAAAAGGAGGTGTTTGGAAATATTACAAAAGGCTCCCTGTAAAAATGGCAAGCTTATATTTTAATCAAATAATAATGATTATTATTACTTAAATAAAATATAAGTTTTTAATTATATTGGTAATTTTTGTTATATTTTATATATTTATTCATTTTATAGGTGTTTTTTGTTTTTGGTATATTGAAATTGATCATTTTGATCTGTTCATATTGAGTAATGTACTTGATTTTCTAGGAAAGAGTTTGGGTAATTTACTTTCTCTTACAAGTTAATTCCAGTACAATGCTAAAGATTTTTCTTTGTTTTCGTTTAAAAGGTGCACACGCCCATGTTAGCGAATTATCTTCCAGTATTTATTTTTATCCTTATAGGATTTATTGCGGGTACAGCATTTTTGGTACTTGGCTCAGTTTTGGCTCCGAGCAATCCGTATGACGAAAAGTTAAACGCATACGAATGTGGTTTTGAGCCATTTGAGAACGCTCGTTCAAATTTTGATGTGCGTTACTACTTAGTAGCAATCTTGTTTATCCTTTTTGATTTAGAAATAGCGTTCATGTTCCCATGGGCAGTAGTTTATAAAGACTTAGGTGTTTATGGCTTCTGGTCCATGATGATCTTTTTGGCTATTTTGGTGGTCGGTTTTGTTTATGAATGGAAAAAAGGCGCACTAGAATGGGAATAGAAGGTGTTTTAGAAAAAGGCTTCATTACCACAAGTGCTGACACGGTATTGAACTATATGCGTACAGGTTCTTTATGGCCTGTTACGTTTGGTTTGGCTTGTTGCGCAGTGGAAATGATGCATGCGGGTATGGCTCGTTACGACTTAGACCGTTTTGGTATTATTTTTAGACCAAGTCCTCGACAATCAGATTTGATGATTGTAGCGGGTACTTTGTGCAACAAAATGGCGCCAGCTCTTCGTAAAGTTTATGACCAAATGGCAGATCCTCGTTGGGTTCTTTCAATGGGTTCTTGTGCTAATGGTGGTGGTTACTATCACTATTCATATTCTGTTGTGCGAGGTTGTGACCGTGTTGTGCCAGTGGATGTTTATGTTCCTGGTTGCCCTCCAACAGCAGAAGCATTGTTGTATGGTTTAATGCAATTGCAAAATAAAATTAAACGTACAGCTACCATTGCACGAGTGTAAGAGGGTTAAACAATGAATTCTATGAAAAAATTACAGCAAAATGTAGAAGCATTTTTAACCAATCATTATTCATCTTTGAAATTAGAATATGGCCAGCTAACCATAGAATGTGAAGCCAAAGACTATTTGCATGTTATGCAGACTTTGCGTGACCATGCAGAATTTCAATTTGAACAATTGATTGATTTATGTGGTGTTGACTACAGTACTTATCGTAATGAAGCTTGGGCAGGAAAACGCTTTGCTGTTGTGAATCAACTGCTATCAGTTGCTCGCAACCAACGCATTAGCGTGAAAGTTTTTGCTGATGATGATGAATTTCCAATTATTGATTCAGTAGTAGGCCTATACAATGGCGCAGATTGGTACGAGCGCGAAGCGTTTGACTTATTTGGCATTATGTTTAATAAACACCCAGACTTACGACGCATTTTGACTGATTATGGTTTTGTTGGTCATCCATTCCGTAAGGACTTCCCAATTTCAGGCCATGTTGAAATGCGTTATGACGAAGTTGAGCGTCGCGTTATTTATCAGCCTGTAACTATTGAACCACGTGAAATTACACCTCGAGTGGTAAGAGAGGAGCAATACGGTGGCTAAATTAAGAAACTACACCATTAACTTTGGTCCTCAGCACCCTGCTGCGCATGGTGTGTTGCGATTGATTGTTGAGCTAGAAGGCGAAACCGTTGTTCGTGTGGATCCTCATATTGGTTTGCTACACCGAGGCACAGAGAAGTTAGCAGAAACCCGTACCCATATTCAAAATTTACCGTACATGGATCGCTTAGATTACGTATCAATGATGTGTAACGAGCAAGCATACTGTATGGCAATTGAAAAATTGGCTGGTATTGAAGTGCCTATTCGTGGTCAATATATTCGAGTGATGTTCGCTGAGATTACACGAATCTTAAATCACTTGATGAATATTGGTTCACAAGGCATTGATATTGGTGCGATGACAGCTATTTTGTATACATTCCGTGAGCGTGAAGATTTAATGGATATGTACGAAGCTGTTTCAGGTGCTCGTTTGCATGCTGCTTATTTCCGTCCTGGCGGCGTGTATCGTGATTTGCCTGACTTTATGCCTCAGTATAAAGAAAGCAAATACACCAAAGGTAAAATTCTTCAAAAAATGAATGAAGCCCGTGAGGGTACTTTCCTTGATTTCGTTGAGGATTTTACAAATCGCTTCCCAAGCTGTGTTGATGAGTATGAAACACTATTAACAGATAACCGTATTTTTAAACAACGTTTAGTTGGTATTGGTGTTGTTTCACCAGAGCGCGCTTTCAATAAAGGCTTTACTGGTGTCATGTTACGTGGTTCAGGTATTGAATGGGACTTGCGTAAAAAACAACCTTACGATGCTTATGCTAACGTGGACTTTAAAGTTCCAGTTGGTGTGAATGGTGACTGCTATGACCGTTACTTGTGCCGTATCCAAGAAATGCGTCAGTCAAATGAAATTATCAAACAATGTATTACTTGGTTAAGAGCAAATCCTGGTCCCGTAATTACTGATAACCATAAATATGCGCCACCACACCGTGTTGATATGAAGTCAAATATGGAAGACTTAATTCACCACTTTAAATTCTTCTCTGAAGGTATGCATTTGCCAGAAGGTGAAGTTTATAGTGCTATCGAGCACCCTAAAGGTGAGTTTGGTATTTACATGATTTCAGACGGTGCGAATAAACCATATCGCCTGAAGATTCGTGCACCAGGTTTTGCACATCTACAAGGTTTTGATGAGATGGCAAAAGGTCACATGTTAAGTGACGTGGTCGCAGTTATTAGTACGCAAGATATCGTATTTGGGGAGGTTGACCGATAATGTTGTCAGCTGAGTCTAAAAAATTAATTGATATTGAACTGGCGAAATACCCAGAAGAACAATATCGCTCTGCCATTATGAGTGCATTACGCATTGCGCAGGTTGAGCATGGTCATTTGACAGTAGAAACTATTGAAGAAGTTGCAAATTATGTTGGCATCCCACCGGTGCAAGCATACGAAGTCGCAACTTTCTATAATATGTATGATTTACAGCCAGTTGGTAAATACAAACTAACAGTTTGTACTAATTTACCTTGCGCTTTGCGCGGTGGTGTTAATTCTGCTGAATATTTAAAAGAAAAATTGGGCATTAGTTTTAATGAAACAACGCCTGATGGTAAATTCACGCTTGTAGAAGGTGAGTGCATGGGGGCTTGTGGTGATGCACCTGTTTTATTGGTTAATAACCATAAAATGTGCAGCTTTATGACACCAGAAGCCATTGATCAAAAATTGGCGGAGTTGAAATAATGGCTATTTTTCAAGAAGGTGTGATTTTTGATCAAGTTAACATGAGCGATGCTGATGCTTGGACATTAGCAGCTTACGAAGCTCGTGGTGGCTATCAAGCACTTCGCAAAATTTTGACGGGCGGCATGAGTCAAGATGACGTTATTGCTGATGTAAAAGCATCAGGGTTGCGTGGTCGTGGCGGTGCAGGTTTCCCAACAGGTTTAAAGTGGAGCTTTATGCCACGCTCATTCCCAGGTGCAAAGTATGTTGTTTGCAATACCGATGAGGGTGAGCCAGGTACATTTAAAGACCGTGATATTTTACGTTATAACCCACATGCATTAGTAGAAGGCATGATTATTGCTGGCTATGCAATGGGTGCTGTTGCTGGTTATAACTACATTCATGGCGAGATTTTTGCAGAGTATGAGCGTTTTGAAGCAGCAATTAAAGAAGCTCAAGCAAAAGGTTACTTAGGTAAAAATATTCTAGGTACTGATTTTAGCTTCGATTTATATGCGCATCATGGTTATGGCGCTTATATCTGTGGTGAAGAAACTGCTTTATTAGAATCATTAGAAGGTAAAAAAGGTCAGCCTCGCTTTAAGCCACCTTTCCCTGCTTCTTTTGGTTTGTATGGAAAACCAACGACGATTAATAACACAGAAACATTGGCTTCTGTGCCTTTTATTATTCGTGATGGCGCAGAAAACTTTGCCAATAAAGGTATCCCAAATAATGGTGGTACTAAATTATTCTCAATTTCAGGGCACGTTGAACGTCCTGGTAACTATGAGATTCCATTAGGCACACCATTTAGCAAATTGTTGGAAATGGCTGGCGGGATGCGTGGTGGAAAAAAATTAAAAGCTGTTATTCCTGGTGGTTCTTCTGCCCCTGTATTACCTGCTGATATCATGATGGACTGTACAATGGATTATGATGCCATTTCTAAAGCAGGTTCTATGCTAGGTTCAGGTGCGGTAATTGTGATGGATGAAGATGTTTGTATGGTTAAAGCGCTTGAGCGTTTGTCATACTTCTATCACGAAGAATCATGTGGTCAATGTACGCCTTGCCGTGAAGGTACTGGCTGGTTGTACCGTGTTGTACACCGCATTGAAAATGGTTTAGGTCGACCAGAAGACTTGGAACTTTTGGCATCTGTGGGAAATAATATGGCAGGACGTACAATTTGTGCGTTAGCTGATGCAGCTGTATTCCCTGTGCGCAGTTTTACCAAGCACTTCTTAAATGAGTTTGAGCACCATATTGAGCATAAAAAATGCTTGGTTGATCATAAATGGTTTTAATGAATCTATAAAATAATTAGGATTGCCAAAGTTATGCTACAAATCGAAATTGATGGCAAAGAACTATCGGTAGAGCAGGGCAGTACGGTAATGGAAGCCGCGCATCAAGTCGGCACGTACATTCCGCACTTCTGCTACCATAAGAAACTATCGATTGCGGCCAACTGCCGTATGTGTCTTGTCGAAGTTGAAAAAGCGCCTAAGCCATTACCAGCTTGCGCGACACCTGTAACAGATGGGATGAAAGTAAAAACCAACTCACCTTTGGCTAAAAAAGCCCAACAAGGTGTGATGGAATTTTTATTGATTAATCATCCATTGGATTGCCCAATTTGTGACCAAGGTGGCGAATGCCAATTGCAAGATTTAGCAGTGGGTTACGGTAATAGCTCTGGACGTTATCAAGAAGAAAAACGTTCCGTTGTTGGAAAAGACATGGGTCCGTTGGTATCAGCTGCTGAAATGAGCCGCTGTATTCACTGTACTCGTTGTGTTCGTTTTACTGAAGAAATTGCAGGGTATCAAGAAATTGGTATGGCCAATCGTGGTGAGTTCTCTGAAATTATGCCATTTATTGGTAAAACTGTTCAGTCAGAAATTTCAGGTAACGTGATTGATTTGTGTCCAGTGGGCGCATTAACCAGTAAGCCTTTTCGATATGATGCTCGTTCTTGGGAACTTTCTCGTCGCAAATCTTTCTCTGCGCACGATGCATTGGGTTCTAATTTAATTGTTCAAGTTAAAGATCATCGTGTTCGTCGCGTTTTGCCTTTAGAAAATGAAGCAGTTAATGAGTGTTGGATTTCTGATAAAGATCGCTTCTCATACGAAGGTTTATATCATGAACAACGTTTGCAGAAACCAAGAATTAAACATGGTGGCGAATGGCATGAGGTTGATTGGCAAACTGCTTTAGAATATGTTGAAAAAGGTATTCGTGGCGTTTCTAATGACTTCGGTGCAGAAGGCGTTGCTGTATTTGCAAATCCAATGAGCACTGTTGAAGAGTTGTTCTTAGCTAAAAAATTGGCTCATGGTTTAGGTGTTCATAGCGTTGATAGCCGTTTGCAACAGCAAGATGTGCGTTTTGCAGAGAAACAACAAGGTGCATTGTGGCTTGGTCAAAGTATTGATGACTTCGCAAATAATGATTCTGTTTTGGTTATTGGTGCAGATTTGCGCAATGAGCAACCTTTGTTAACGGCTCGTATTCGTCAGTCAGTGAAAGTTGGCATGGACTTGTTTGTTTTGAATGCTTACGAACAAACATTGAATATGAAAGCAGCGCAATGGTTAGCGAATCCAAACGATTGGGCGAACAATTTAGCAGAGGTTTTAGCGGCTGCTAAAGGTGAAGAGACAGCTTCAGATAGCGCAAAAGCAATTGCTGCATCTTTAAAAGAAAAAGAAGCAGTTAGTATTGTATTGGGTGCACAAGCACAAAATCATGCTGATTTCTCACACTTATATTCTTTAGCACAAGAATTGGCTGAAGTAACTGGTGCTAAATTAGGTATTTTCCCTCAAGCAGCAAACAGTGTTGGTGCTGATGTTTTGGGTTTCGTTCCTAGTAATGGTGCGAGCAATATTCATGAGACATTTGCTGCAGCAAGTAAAAAAGCTTATGTATTATTGAATATTGAGCCTGAAATTGATTTTGCCAATACGCAAGCAGCTAAACAAGCATTATTAGCAGCTCAAACAGTCATTGCAATGACTCCTTATGTGAGTGAAGGCTTATTAGAATTGGCTGATGTTTTATTGCCAATTTCGCCATTTACAGAAACATCTGGTAGCTTCATGAACATGGAAGGTCGCTTACAAAGCTTCCACGGCGTGGTTAAACCTTTGGGTGAAGCTCGTCCAGCATGGAAAGTACTTCGTGTATTAGGCAATATGTTTGGAGTAGATGGGTTTGATTACAATACTTCAGAAGATGTTTTAGCTGATGCAGTTGATGCTGTTGAATTGCCAAGTCGCTTGAATAGTCGTTTAACTGAAAAAGTTGCTTCTGCTCAAACGGGCAATGCTTTGGTACGTGTTGGTGGTATTGGTATTTATAGCACTGATGCTATTGTGCGTCGTTCTTTGCCTTTACAACAAACATCACAAGCACAAGAGCCAGTTGCTAAAGTTAATTCAGGTACTTTGTTGAAGCTAGGTGTTAAAGAGGGTTCAGTTCAGTTGGCAACAGTTAATGGTAGTGCAGTGAATGTTACTGTCGCTGTTGATGATAAGCTGCCTGAAAATGTCGTTTACTTGCCAGTTCACCCAGCTAACCAAGCTTTGGGAAATATGATGGCAACTGTTGAATTTAAACGAGGTTAATCATGGAAGCTTGGTTTCAAGAATTATTAGGTATGCAATTGGGCTTGGTTATTTCGATTTTGGTTAAAATCGTAATTATCCTTGTGCCAATGATTTTGAGTGTTGCCTATTTGACTTACTTTGAACGTAAAGTCATTGGTTTCATGCAACTTCGTATGGGTCCGAATGTTACAGGTCCTTATGGATTGATTCAGCCTTTTGCTGACGTTGTAAAATTATTGATGAAAGAAATTATTCGCCCAAATCGTGCGAATAAAGGCTTATATTTATTAGCTCCAGTTTTATCAATGATGCCAGCGTTTGCTGCTTGGGCTGTGATTCCATTTACCGAAACATGGTGGCTAACGAACGTTAATGCTGGTTTGCTATATATTATGGCAGTGACAGCATTTGGCGTGTACGGCATTATTATTGCTGGTTGGGCATCAAACTCAAAATATGCCATGTTAGGTGCAATGCGTGCTTCTGCTCAAATGATTTCATATGAAATTGGTATGGGATTTGCTTTGGTAGCAGTTGTGATGGTTTCAGGTAGCTTAAACTTTTTGGATATCGTTGGTAATCAATCAGTAGGCATTATGGGTGGTTCAGTATTCTCATGGAACTGGTTACCATTATTCCCATTGTTTATTGTTTACTTGATTTCAGGTGTGGCAGAAACAAACCGCGCACCATTTGACGTTGCTGAGGGTGAATCTGAGATTGTTGCGGGTTTCCATGTTGAATATTCAGGTATGGCATTCGCTGCGTTTTTCTTAGCAGAATATATCAATATGATTTTGGTTGCTGCTTTGACGTCATTGTTATTCTTGGGTGGATGGTTATCTCCATTTCCTTCTAGTTGGGGTATTTTAGGAGCATCAAGTGCTATTTGGATGTTCATTAAAATGGCATTTGTGCTGTACTGCTTCTTGTGGTTCCGTGCAACGTTCCCACGTTTCCGTTATGACCAAATTATGCGTTTGGGCTGGAAAATCTTCATTCCAATTACCATTATCTGGATTGTGGTACTAAGTATTTGGATGATTACTCCTTTGACACTTTGGTAAGGATACGAGAGTAAAATGACGAATTTTATTAAAACGTTTACGCTGGCTGAGTTAGTTAAAGGTCTTTCAGTGACCTTACGCAACTTCTTTGCTCGCAAATTAACTTTGCGTTACCCATTGGAGAGGGCGCCTCAATCAGTTAGATTCCGTGGTTTACACGCTCAACGCCGCTATGAAAATGGCGAAGAGCGTTGTATTGCTTGTAAATTATGTGAAGCAGTTTGTCCTGCTATGGCAATTTCAATTGAATCAGAGCAGCGTGATGATGGCACTCGCCGTACGACACGTTACGATATTGATTTAACGAAATGTATTTTCTGTGGTTTCTGTGAGGAAGCTTGTCCAGTAGATGCAATCGTCGAGACTCATATTTTTGAGTACCATGGGGAAAAAAGAGGTGATTTGTATTACACCAAACCCATGTTGTTAGCGATTGGCGATCGTTACGAAGAAGAAATTGCTAAGCGTAAAGCCGCTGATGCGCCATATCGTTAAGGGGATATCATGTTTCAAGTGATTTTATTTTATGTATTTGCCGCAATCATTTTATTTGCTGCTTCACAAGTAGTTACAGCGAAAAGCCCTGTACACGCATCCCTTTACTTAGTACTGACATTCTGTACTAGCGCCCTTATGTGGGTGCTAATGCAAGCAGAGTTTTTAGGCATAATCTTGGTATTGGTATATGTAGGTGCTGTAATGGTGCTTTTCCTCTTTATCGTGATGATGTTGAATATCGATTTTGAGGAAATGCGCATCGGCTTTTGGAAAAATCTTCCTGTTTCTGGCACGATTGGCGTGTTATTAGCAGTATTGATGATCTTAATTTTCATTAATCCAGAAACTAACTTAGCTAGTTTTGGTGCGATGGAAAACTTGCCTGCTGATTACAATAATATTCGTGAACTAGGTAGCCAAATTTATACAACTTATGTATTGGCATTTGAGCTAGCTGCCGTGTTGTTAGTATTGGGTATTGTTGCAGCAATTGCTTTGGTTCACCGCAAAAGCACAAATCCACGTCGCCAAAATCCTGCTGAACAAGTTAAAGTTCAAGCAAAAGATCGTTTCCGTATGGTGGATATGCCTGTTGAATTGCCAGTAAGCGATGAGACAGAAGAAGACAACGCTAAGGAGGTTAAATAATGATTACCATAACTCATTACCTTGTGTTGGCATCATTACTATTTGCAATTAGTGCAATGGGTATTTTTATGAATCGTCGCAATGCATTGGTTTTATTAATGTGTTGTGAATTGATGCTATTGGCAGTTAATTTCAACTTTGTAGCGTTCTCTCAATATTTGGGAGATACAGCAGGTCAAATTTTTGTATTCTTTATTTTGACTGTTGCAGCAGCAGAGGCAGCAATTGGCTTAGCCATCATGGTGTTAGTGTTCCGTAACCGTAAGAGCATTAACGTTCGCGATTTAGGCAGCCTGAAGGGCTAATGGATACCAGACGGATATATAACGAATATGGATAATATGAGCTTGTATTTATTAATTGCCTTAGCGCCATTGGCTGGCTCGCTTATCGCGGGCTTCTTTGGTCGGCAAATTGGCCCTAAAGGTGCACATACTGTCACCATTTTAGGTGTGGCCATTTCCGCGATTCTTTCGGCTAAGGTTTTATATGACTTTTCAACTGGTCAAGCTGATGTATTTAATGAAAACATCTATACTTGGTTGACCATGGGAGGTTTGGATTTCTCAGTTGGATTCATGGTAGATAGTTTAACTGCCATGATGTTAGTGGTTGTAACCAGCGTATCATTAATGGTTCACATCTACACTATCGGCTACATGAAAGGTGAAGCAGGTTACGCTCGTTTCTTCAGTTACATTTCATTGTTTACTTTCTCAATGTTAATGTTAGTGATGAGTAATAACTTCATTCAACTTTTCTTTGGTTGGGAAGCGGTAGGTTTAGTATCGTATCTATTAATTGGCTTTTACTACAATCGTCCAACAGCTGTATATGCAAACTTAAAAGCATTTATGGTTAACCGTGTTGGTGACTTTGGTTTCCTAATCGGTATTGGTATGGTATTGGCTTATTTTGGTGGTAGCTTGTACTACACTGATGTATTTGCTGCTGCTCCAAGTTTAGCTGATGCGACAATCACAGTTATTCCTGGTCAAGAATGGTCATTGATGACTGTAACAACAATATTGTTATTTGTTGGTGCAATGGGTAAATCTGCTCAATTCCCATTACATGTATGGCTACCAGACTCAATGGAAGGTCCAACACCAATTTCAGCATTGATTCACGCAGCGACCATGGTTACAGCAGGTATCTTCATGGTGAGCCGTATGTCACCATTGTTTGAATTGTCGGATGTAACATTGAATGTCATCATGGTAAGTGGTGCAATTACAGCATTGTTCATGGGTTTATTGGGCATTGTGCAAAATGACATTAAGCGTGTTGTTGCATATTCAACGTTGTCGCAATTAGGTTACATGACTGTAGCTTTAGGTGCTTCTGCTTACTCAATGGGTATGTTCCACGTAATGACGCACGCTTTCTTTAAAGCATTGTTGTTCTTAGCAGCAGGTTCTGTGATTATTGGTATGCATCATGACCAAGACATGAGAAATATGGGTGGTATTCGTAAGTACATGCCAATTACCTGGATTACCATGTTGATTGGTTCATTATCTTTAATCGGTACACCATTCTTCTCAGGTTTCTATTCAAAAGACTCGATTATTGAAGCAGTACAAATGTCTAACCTACCAGCTTCAGGTTTTGCTACTTGGGCTTTGTTAATCAGTGTATTTGTGACAGCTTTGTATTCTTTCCGTCAATACTTCATGGTTTTCCATGGTAAAGAGCGTTGGAAAGAGAATCATGGTCACGATCATGATGATCATGGCGAGCATCATGGTTTATCTGCGAATGAAAATCCAAAAGAAAGCCCATGGGTGGTAACTTTGCCACTTATCTTGTTGGCGATTCCATCTGTTATCATTGGTTTTATTGTGATTGAACCAATGCTGTATGGTAACTTCTTTGATGGTGTTATTTTTGTGAATAACGAAGCACATCCTGTTATGGCTCAAATGAAAGAAGAGTTCATGCATATGGGTGGTGCTGCAGGCATGAGTTTACACGGCGTACAAGCTGCACCTTTCTGGTTAGCATTGGCCGGTGTTGTTACTGCTTGGTTCTTCTACATGAAAGCACCACATTTACCAGCAAAAATTGCAAATGGTATCAAACCTGTTTACAACGTGTTGGTGAATAAATACTACCTAGATGAGATTTACTATGCTGTGTTTGTGCAAGGTTTACGTGCAGCTGGTACTTTCTTCTGGAAAGTCGGCGATACCTTCTTGATTGATAATATTATCGTCAATGGCAGCGCTAAAGTCGTAGGTTGCATCGCTTCTCTGGTGCGTCGATTCCAAACTGGTTTCGTTTACACTTACGCTGCTGCTATGATTTTTGGTGTGCTGTTCTTAGTGGCTGTTTGGTTCTGGCCATTATTGGTTGGTTAAGACAGTTATTAAATAGGATTCATTTTTTGAAATTATTAGGCTATCAATATGTACGATAATTTACTCAGTCTAGCGATTTGGTTGCCAATAGTAGCGGGCGTTATCGTCGCGCTATTTGGCTCCGATAAGCAAGCTGGTTTGGCGCGGGTACTGGCCTTGGTCGGTGCGCTCCTCGGCTTCTTGGTGACGATTCCATTATTTACTGGATTTAATCCTTTAAATGGTGGTATGCAGTTCGTTGAGTTACACAGCTGGATTCCAGCATTAAACTTAAACTATCACCTTGGTGTAGATGGTTTGTCAGTTTTATTTGTGATTTTAAATAGCTTTATTACTTTATTAGTAATTGCAGCAGGCTGGGTGGTTATTAAAAACCGCCAATCACAATATATGGCGGCCTTCTTGATTATGTCAGGTTTAATCAATGGTGCTTTCAGTGCTATGGACGCTATTTTGTTCTATGTGTTCTTTGAAGGCATGTTGATTCCAATGTACTTGATTATTGGTATCTGGGGTGGTCCTCGTCGAGTGTATGCATCAATTAAGTTCTTCTTGTATACCTTAATGGGTTCATTGTTAATGTTAGTGGCTTTGATCTACCTATCTCGTCTGACGGGTGGTAGTTTCGAAATCATTGATATGCAAAACATTGCTCAGATTTCATTGACAACACAAATTGTATTATTCATTGCGTTCTTCTTATCATTTGCAGTGAAAGTACCAATGTGGCCAGTTCATACATGGTTACCAGATGCTCACGTTGAAGCGCCTACTGGTGGTTCAATGGTATTGGCAGCCATTACACTGAAAATTGGTGGTTATGGTTTTTTACGTTTCATCCTACCAATCTTTCCAGATGCAGCGCGTTTCTTTGCCCCAGTAATCATTGTGTTGTCGTTGATTGCTGTTATCTACATTGGTGCAGTAGCACTGGTGCAAACGGATATGAAAAAATTGGTGGCGTATTCATCAATTAGCCATATGGGTTTTGTAACGCTAGGTATGTTCTTATTTGTAAACGGCACTTTAAATGACTGGGGTCTAAAAGGTGCAGTAATGCAGATGGTTTCACATGGCTTCGTTTCTGCAGCTATGTTTATGTGTATTGGTGTGCTGTATGATCGATTGCATACTCGTAATATTGCAGATTATGGTGGCGTGGTAAGTACAATGCCTAAATTTGCAGCATTCTTTATGTTATTTGGTATGGCGAATGCTGGCTTGCCTGCAACATCAGGTTTTATTGGTGAATTCATGGTTATCATGGGTAGTATCCAGTTTAACTTTTGGGTTGGTGTGTTAGCAGCAACAGCTTTGATTTTTGGTGCAGGTTATACCTTGTGGATGTATAAACGCGTGGTATTTGGCCCTGTAGTTCATGAATCAGTAAAAGGCTTAAAAGACTTATCTGGTCGAGAATTTGCAATCCTAAGTATTTTAGCGATTGCAGTTTTAGGAATGGGTTTGTATCCAACGCCATTTATTGAAGTTGTTCACCAAGCGGCAAATAGTTTGATTGAACAAGTTGCCCAAAGCAAAATTTAAGGAAATGTGAATGAACTTGGCAGAATTAAACATCATGCCAGCATTACCAGAAATCATTTTGCTGGTAGTACTGTGCTCAGTTTTATTGGTTGACTTGTTCGTATCGGATAAGTCTAGATGGATTACATACGTACTAAGTGTCGTTGGTGTAGCAGTTACCGCTGTTGCCCAAGTTGCGATTTGGAATGGTCAGCCAGAGTTAGCATTTCACGGAATGTTTGTTAATGACGGTATGTCGCAACTAGCGAAACTAGTAATGTATGTAGCTGTTATCTTGGTATTCGTATACAGCTATAACTATTTAAAAGCCCGTAATATTTTTCAGGGTGAGTTTTTTAGTTTGACGTTGTTCGCCTTATTGGGCATGAACATCATGGTCAGCGCAGAAAACTTTATTGTTTTGTACGTAGGCTTAGAGTTATTATCTTTAGCACTATATGCATTGGTTGCTTTTCGTCGTAATGATGTACGCGCAAGTGAAGCTGGTTTGAAATACTTTGTATTGGGTGCTTTGGCTTCTGGCTTATTCCTATATGGCGTGTCATTCATTTATGGTGCAACAGGTTCGTTGTACATTAATGATGTATTAAATGCATTGTATTCAGGCCAAAACCCATGGTTAGCTCGTTTGGGCTTAATCTTTATTGTGGTTGGTATCGCCTTTAAATTTGGCGCTGTACCTTTCCATATGTGGGTTCCTGATGTGTATGAAGGTGCTCCAACAGCAGTTTCTGCATTGGTTGGCTCTGCTCCTAAAGTTGCAACAGTCGTTTTTGCATTCCGTATTTTAGTAACAGGTTTAGGTACTTCAGCTGAGCAATGGTCAATGATGCTTTTGTTAATTGGTGCAGCATCATTGCTAATTGGTAACTTATCTGCAATTAAACAAACCAATGTTAAACGGATGTTGGGTTACTCAACTGTTTCACACATGGGCTTTATTTTATTGGCTTTTGCTGCTAAAAACCAATTGGGTATTCAGGCTGCGATGTATTACGCAATTACTTATTTATTAATGTCATTGGTGGCTTTTGGTATTTTAATGGCATTAAGTAACCGTGAAAAAGAATGTGAAACTTTAGATGACTTAGCTGGTTTGAATCAGCGCTCACCTTGGTTAGCTTTGATGATGCTTTTGGCAATGTTCTCAATGGCAGGTATTCCTCCTTTGATGGGCTTTTATGCAAAACTATCTGTTCTTGAAGCTTTAGTAACTCAAGCTATGGCAATGGTTGATACACCATTTTATGCTGCATATGTTGGCGTATCTATCTTTGCAGTAGTGATGTCTTTAATTGGTGCGTTCTATTACTTACGAGTTGTAAAAGTAATGTATTTTGATCAACCACAAGAAGGCGCTGTTAAAACTTGGAATTTAGGTTTTGATGGTAAGTTGTTATTAAGTGTGAATGCACTATTGTTATTGCTATGGGGTATCATGCCTGAAACAGTAGCAAACTGGTGTGTACAAGCATTAACTTTTGCTTTAGCATCGTAATGCTATAGTTGATAGATGAGTTATTAAACGGCAACCTAGTGTTGCCGTTTTTGTATAAAGGACACCATGCATGACATTAAGTAAGTATATTTTATTGTTATTGGTATTAATTGCAGCAAATGCACCTTTTTTAACCAGCCGTTTTTTTGCCATTATTAAACTAAAGACAGGACAAAAAGCTTTTTGGATGCAGCTAATTGAATTGTTGGTTTTATATATTGTTGTAGGGCTTGTTGCTCGAGGATTAGAAGGGCAAGTAGGTACTGTACATCAGCAAGATTGGGAGTTTTATGCAGTAACGTGGGCAATGTTTTGTGTGTTTGCCTTTCCTGCTTTTGTTTGGCGATATTTTTGGCAAGGACGCCATTT